>JBPEXC010000190.1:0-3388 GCA_052032035.1 Acidimicrobiales bacterium
CGGACGGATCGGCCTCGGGCGGCGCCGTGGCGCGGGCCAACGCATCGCGGGCCGCGGCCGGTCCCCGGCGAGGCGCCGCATCACGACGTTCGGCGCCGCCGGCGCCACGACCGGCACCGCCCGAGGAACGATCGGCGGCCGAGCCGTCGTCGTCGCCATCGTCGGGGGCGTAGCCGTAACACATCTCGACCCCGTCGACGTCGAACGGTTTGCCGAGCGAGCCGATCACGAAGGTGGAGGTGTCGCCCGAGCGCTTGGTCACCTCGACCTTGCCGTCGCCGTCGAGGGCCGCCGTGAGCGTTTCGACGGGACCCATCACCGCCCACTTCTCGCTCTTGGTCTTGCGGAATCGAGGCGGGGGCAGCTCGCTCATCCACGCCATGATGGCAGCCCCGGAGGGATGGGTGCGAGCCGCCCGAGCCGCACCCGGGTCCCTCCGGGGAGAAAGGCCGAACGACCGACCGAAACCGCCGCAGGTCCGGACGATCGTTCGGTCGCCTCGAACAACGAGGCGATGCGTCACATCCTGGCCGATGCGTAAAGTTTCCGCAACGCAATTCAACGAAAAGGCAGAAAGGTCCGGGCGGGCCGGGCGACATGGCGATCCAGGTGCAAGGATGGTTGTCATGGCGGGCTCGACAGCGCGATCGACTGGGCGATCAACAGCGCGATCGACGGGACGACGGATGTCGTCGTCGGAGCTGCGTCGCCTCCTGCTCGAGGCCGGCCTCCAGGTGCTCTACCGGCACGGTCTGCGGGCCACCGCCAACCACGTCCCGATCAGCGAGGCGATCGACGAACTCGACCGCACTCGCGGCATCTCGCCGTCGATGGGGTCGATCTTCGGCCAGGGTCGCCCGTGGCGATCGGTGAAGGACTTCCAGGTCGACCTCCTGCTCACCGCCCTCGCCGACGAGTCGTTGGAGGGTCCGAACGATCAGTCGCTGCAGCTGGTGGCCGACATCGAGGACCAACGGCACCGTCCCGAGGACGAGCGGATCGCCACCCTGGTCGAACTCTGTCGGTTCGCCGGGTTCCTGAACGGCTACGTGCCCGAGCAGGGCAAGGACCGCAACTGGACGATCTGGCTCGCGATCTGGACGATGTCGATGTCGGACACCGAACGCGGCGCCGAACTGCGCGAGCCGTTGCTCAACGCGCAACAGACGTCACAGCGAGCCTTCCTCGAGCTCTACTCCGTCGTCCTCGATCGACTCGGGCTCCGGATCCGGCCGCCCTACACCCTCGAGCAGTTCGCGGTGGCGGCCGCGTCGCTCACCGACGGCATCGGCCTGCGGTCGGGCATCGACGTCGACGTGATCGCGCCGATGCGCAGCGCCCGAGCCGAGGGTGAGTGGAACCTGATGGGGGTGGGGCTGATGGCCCTCGCCCTCGAGTTCGTCGAAGCCGAACCGAGGGACGATGACGCAGGTGGCGGGGACGCCGGTCAGTCGTTGCCGTCGAGCTGATACTCGGCTCGCAGCTTGCGGAGCCGCTCGAGGGGCGTGAGCTCCTCGTCGGGCTTGTCGGCGGACGGGCGGAGTCGTGAGGTGGGCGACGCAGCCCGCTCGGCCGCGGCGGCACCGGGTCGAGCGCCGAGGGTGGGGCGCGGGGTGGCCGACGGCGGGGTCGTCGGCCGCAGGCCCGGGGGCCGTGCCGTCGAGCCCTGCGAGCGCTCCGACGCCGAAGGTCGGTTCGCCCCGGCCCGACCGGCGAGGGCGGCGAGCGCGTCGGCGTTCGAGGGACGGGCCGCGGTCGGGGCCGGCCTCGCCGGGGCCGCCTTCGCCGCCGCGGCCTCGTCGCCGAGGTGCCCGTCGATCGCAGCCTGGGTGAGCTTCGACATCGGTGCCTGGGGCGGCGGTGCAGAGGAGTCGTCCGAGTCGGATCGGCAGTACGACACCAGGGTGGCGTTGCGCTCGGGGGCGAGGCAGTCGGGCACGCCGAGCGCTCCCTCGGAGGCACCGAGCACGAGCCGGCCGATCGGCGACAACATTTCGGCCGATCGGATGAGTACCTCGCGCCGGGTCTTGGGCTCGAAGTAGATCAGCACGTTGCGGATCATGATGAGGTCGAAGGGCCCGCGCACCCCCATGTCGCTCGAGGTCAGGTTGGCCTCCCGGGCCGACACCATCGCTCGCAGTTCGTCGTTGACCTGCCACTTGTTGGTGCCCGGTGTGCGGCTGAAGTAGGCACGCTTGCGGGCCTCGGACAGCCCCCGGCTCAGCTCGTGGCCGCTGTAGACGCCCGCGTTGGTGCGCTGCACCATCTCCCGACTGATGTCGGTGCCGAGGATCTTGATCCGCCACTTGTTGGCCTCGGGACCGAGGAGTTCGTTGAGCAGGATCGCGAGCGAGTAGAGCTCCTGGCCGCTCGAGGAGGCGGCACACCAGACGTCGAGACGTCGCAACGTGCGCCGACGCTCGATCAGGGCCGGCAACAGGGTGCTGCCGAGCGCGGTCCACACGCCGGTGTCACGGAACCACGAGGTCTCGTTCACGGTCATCGCGTCGATCACGTCGGCTCGCAACGCCGTGTTGCCCCGACGGATCTGTTCGACGAGGGCGTCGAGACCGTGGAGTTCGTACTTGGTCACGACCGGGACCAGGCGTGCGGTGACGAGGTACTCCTTGCCGACCTCGAGCACCATGCCGGCGTTGTCGAGGAGGAAGCGGGAGAGCTCGCCGTAGTCGTGCGGGTTGAGGTCCTTCATCGCTTCGCCCCCACGGGGATCCGGGTGGCGAACTGGGCGCAGATGGCGGCACCGACGTCGGCGAGCGGTAGCACCTCGTTGGCGGCTCCGGCTCGGACGGTGGCGCCGGGCATCCCCCACACCACGCTGGTCTTCTCGTCCTGACAGATCATGTGCGCCCCGGATTGGATCAGTTTCTGGCCGCCCCTGGCGCCGTCGTCACCCATGCCGGTGAGGACCACGCCGACGGTTCGCCGGCCGTAGTGGTGGGCGGCGCTGCGGAACAGCACGTCGACCGCCGGTTTACAGTTGTTCTCCTCGGGCCCGTCGTCGAGTTCGAGGGCGCCGGCGGAATTGGCGAACACCAGGTGCTGATGCCCTGGAGCGATCCACACCTCCCCCTTCTTGGCCGTGACGGGCTCGGTGACCTCCCGCACCTTGAGGGGGCTCGCCTTGTCGAGACGATCCGCCAACATCTTGGTGAAGTCGGGGGGCATGTGTTGCACGATCACGATCGGGACCGGGAAGCTGGCCGGGATCGTCTCGAACACCTTGGCCAGTGCCTGGGGGCCGCCGGTGGAACAGCCGATGACGACCATCTCCCGCCGCTTGAACCCACCCCGGTCCGCCGCCGGTGGAGCGGGCGTCGGGGTGCTGGCAGCTGCGACCGGCGCGATCGTCACCTGCTTGAAGCCCATC
>JBPEXC010000191.1:0-1622 GCA_052032035.1 Acidimicrobiales bacterium
CACGGGCTCGGCGAAGCCGCCATCGGCCCCCAGGGGCCGTGGCAGGAGTGGCGCGGCCCGATCTGGGCCCTCGATCTCACCGGTCACGGGCAGTCCACCGTGCCCAAGGGCGGCGGCTACACGTGCGAGATCCTGATGAGCGACGTCGACATCGCGCTCGAGTTCCTCGCCACCGAGTACCCCGACGCCCCGCCGGCCACCGTGCACGGTCGTGGCCTGGGCGCCTACCTGGCGTTGATGGCCGCCGGCTCCCGGCCGAGCGTCGTCGGCGGCGTCGTCCTGGCCGACGGGCCGGGCATCGCCGGCGGTGGGCCGTCGTTCGTGTCGCAGACCGCGGTGCGGCCGGTGGTCACCGACCAGGCCACCCCCGACCCGTTCGCCCTCCTCGAGCTGAGCTGCGACGTGCGGCCGCCCGACTACGCCCAGAGCTTCGTCCACCTCCTGCTCGGCGCGTCGCCGATGGAGATGCCGCTCGTGGTCACCGCCCGGGTGCGGCCGCCGTGGCTCGAGGCCGTGGCCCGCGAGCCGGGGATCGTCGCCGAGAGCGACGCCGAGGCGTTCGCCCGCTACTCGGCCTGAGGGGCCGGCCCAGCCGAAGCCAGCCCGGTCAGCTCAGACCTGGGGGCCGTTCTCGTCGGCGTGGTGCAGGTCGATGATGCCGAGCCGCACGGCGCCGAGGACGGCGTGGGTGAGGCTCTGGGCGTCGAGCTTGCGGTAGATCGCGTTGAGGTGGTTGTGCACCGTCTTGGTCGTGATGCCGAGATAGCGGCCCGCCTGCTTGGTGCTCATGCCGTCTGCGATCGCCTGCAGGATCTCGACCTGGCGCTCGGACAGGAGGTCCTCGTTGGCCTTCGCCTCGTTGGCGGTGGTCAACATGGCGCCGGCGAGGGCGGGGGACAACACCGTGTCGCCCTCGCTCACCCGGATCACGGTCTTGCGGACCTCGGTGAACGAGGTGCCCTTCGACAGATAGGCGCTGGCGCCGGCCGCGATGGCGTCGCGGGTCTTGTCGATGTCGTCGTGCATCGTCAGCACGGCGATCCGGGTGGCGGGCACCTGATCGCGGATCTGGCGGGTGGCCTCGATGCCGTCCATCACCGGCATCGACAGGTCCATCAGGACCACGTCGGGCTGGAGCGCCTTGGCCAGGGCCACGGCCTCCTCGCCGGTCGAGGCCTCGCCCACCACCTGATCGCCCGCCGACTCGAAGGAGCGGCGCAGGCCGTCACGCAGCAGGGCGTGGTCGTCGGCGAGCAGAATCTTGATCATGGAGACACCTCTCGTGGGGGTTGACTCGTGAGCACGGTGATGACCGTGCCCTGGTCGGGTTCGCTCGAGACTTCAAGGATGGCGCCGACCGACGCCGCCCGTTCTCGCATGCCCACCAGACCATAGGCGGTTCCGCGGATGCCCTTGGTGGTATCGAAGCCGCGACCGTCGTCCTGGATCACCAGGACGCCGCGCCCGTTCTCGATCGTCCACCCGACATGGGCGTGGGTCGCCATGGCGTGCTTTTCGACATTGGTGAGGGCTTCCTGAGCGATCCGCAACAGTTCGTTCTCTATCACGCTGGGGAGATGAACCGACCGATCCTCGGGCACGACGAGCGTCACACGCGTCTT
>JBPEXC010000192.1:0-3152 GCA_052032035.1 Acidimicrobiales bacterium
GGGCGGGGACCCTGAGGTCAACCGCGAGGGGGCGGCGGGGCCTGGGGGGCGGGCGGCATCTGGACGACCGCCTGGGGGCGGCGGACCGGAGCCTGCGCGGTGGGCGGGGCCGGGCGGCTCACCGCCGGGTTGGACGGGGCGGCGGGCGCCTGGCGACGGGGCGCCGGGCTCGACGAGCCTCCGCTCGGGGCGGCCGATGGGCGGGGACCAGGCGTGGGGGCGCCGTCGTCGCTGGGGTCGTCGCCCTTGAACAGCTCGGCGATGCCGCCGATCGACCCGAGCGCCGCACTCATGTCGGCGGGCAGGAAGATCTTGGTCGCCCGACCGTTGGCCACGCCCTCGAGGGTCTCGAGGTACTTGATGGCGATCACCCGGTCGTCGGTGCCGGCGTCGCGGATGGCGCCGTAGACCGAGTGGATGGCGGCGGCCTCACCTGCGGCGACCACTTCCTGACGGAACTGCTCGGCCTCGGCTCGGGTGCGCACGGCCTGGGCCTCACCCTCGGCGGTGAGGATGTCGCGCTGCTTGGAGCCCTCGGCGGTGAGGATGGCGGCGGTCTTCTCGCCCTCGGCCCGGGTGACGGCGGCCTCGCGGGCGCCCTCGGCCTCGGTGACGACCGCGCGACGGGTGCGCTCGGCCTTCATCTGCTCGTGCATGGCGTGCATGACGTCCTGGGGCGGGTCGATCCGCTGGATCTCCACCCGGACCACCCGCACGCCCCACTTGTCGGTGGCGTCGTCGAGGATCTGGCGCAGATTGACGTTCACTCGCTCACGGGACGTGAACGCCTCGTCGAGGCTCATCTCGCCGATCACGTTTCGCAGGTTGGTCTGGGCCAGCTTGGTGACGGCGAGCACGAAGTTGTTGACGTTGTAGAGCAGGCGCTGCGGGTCGGTCGGCTCGTAGTAGACGACGGCGTCGACCGCGGCGGTCACGTTGTCCTGGGTGATGACCTCCTGCGGCGGCACGTCGATCACCTGCTCACGCATGTCGACCTTCTTCATCGTCTCGATGAACGGGATGATGACGCGCAGGCCGGGTTCGACCGAGCCCTTGTACTTGCCGAGTCGTTCGACGACGCCTCGCTGGTAGGGCTGGACGATCTTGGCGCCCATCGCGATCGCCGTCACCGCGACGATCGCGATGAGGATGATCAGGAACAGCAGTGCTTCTGCCATGACGTGGTGGCTCCGGTTTCTCTGGATTGGTGCGTGGGTTGGCGGCGGATTCGTCGTCGGGTCAGAGGGGACCGGCGACGAGGGGTTCGACGACGAGGCGGGTGCCTCGCACTTCGACGATGCGGACGGCCGTGCCTGCCGAGATGCCCATCCCGTCGCGCCCTTCGGCCCGCCAGGTCTCTCCCTCGACCTTCACCGCGCCGTGAGCGGTGACGCCGAGCTGCACGTCCTCGAGCACCACGCCCTCCATCCCGAGCAACCGGTTGGCGCCGATGCCGGGGATGTTGGGCATGTCGATGTCGAGTCGTTCGGCCAGGGGTCGCAACGCGAAGAAGGCGGCGACCGATCCGACCACGAAGATGCCCCAGCTCAACCAGACCGGGGCGGAGAGCAGCGAGGCGACGCCGGCGAGGAAGGCGCCGACCCCGAGGGGAGCCAGGAAGAAGGAACCGGCGACCAGGATCTCGCCGATAGCGAACGTGGTGGCGGCTGCCAACCAGATGATTGCCCACAGCGCTGGACTGTCCATGCCGTTGTTCCCTCTCTCGTGTGCGAACGACACTACTAACGGTGGTCGGCGCCGTCGGGTTCCTCGATCGAATCGGATTTCGTCGGCGACGGCCGAGTGGCCAGCCAGACGCCGAGGGCGACGACCGCGACACCGGCGGCGGTGGAGGCGCGCACCGGGTCGTCGAGCACCACCCACGACAGCACCGTGGCCGCCGCCGGCTCCGCCATCGTGGCGACTGCGACGATCGACAGGGGCAGGCCGGCGAGCCCGCGGCCCCACAGCCAGTAGGCGAGGGCGGTGGCGGCGAGACCCAACCAGGCGACGGTGAGGATCGTCGGGCCGAGCGGGGGCGGGGTGCCGGACGCGGCGAGGTCGAGGCTCGACCACAGCACCGCCGGGGCGACCAGCACGGCGGCGGCGCCGAAGATCGACGCCATCGCCTCGAGCGGGCCGACCTCGAGCGGTCTGGCCTCATGGGGCGGGGCCGAGCCTCCGCCGGCCATCAGGGCCTGGGCCGCAGCGCCGTAGACGGGCACGGCGACGCCGGCGACGACGGCGAAGAGGGCGCCGGTCGGGTCGAGGTCGTCGAGGGGCCACGACACGAGCGCCACCCCGACGAGGGCGACGAGGGCGCCGACCACGAACCCGGTCGAGGGAGGGCGGCGAGCGGCACCGTCGGGGCGCGGTCCGAGGGCGTCGATCGCGCCCGCCGCGATCGGACCGGTGCCGATCGAGACGACGACCGTCGTCGCCACGCCGAGCCGCGCCAGGGCGGCGAAGAACCCGAGCTGGTAGACGACGACGGCCGCGGCGCCGACGGCGAGCGGGACCGGGCGGCGGGGGAGCGCCCGTCGTCCGGCGAGGGCGATGCTCGCGAGGGCCGCGCCGCCGATGAAGGTGCGCCACGCCCCGGTGAACACCGGCGGGAGCCCGTCGGGTCCGAGACCCTTGGCGATGCCCGACGTGCCGAAGAGCACCGCCGCCGCGACCACCATCGCCACGCCGACGGCCCGGCTCGAGCCGGCGGGGTCGGTCGGGGGCGCCGAGGCGGGGGCGGCACCGGAGGGCGTGGCGGTCACGGCGTCAGTGTGCCGGGCCCGGAACGGTGGCTGTCGGTGGTGGGCGATAGCGTCGTGGGATGGCCCGGCTCCTGAGCGTGCATGCCCATCCCGACGACGAAGCCTCCAAGGGGGCGCCCACGGTCCACAAGGCCGTGGCCGAGGGCCACCGCGCCGTGCTGGTGTGCGCCACCGGCGGCGAGGAGGGCGACATCATCAACAAGGCGATGGACCGGCCCGAGGTGCGGGCCGATCTCCACGCGGTGCGGATGGCCGAGCTCGAGGCGTCGGTGGCCGCGATCGGGTTCCACGAGACCTACATGCTCGGCTACCGCGACTCGGGCATGCCCGACACCGAGTCGAACGCCAACCCCGACTGCTTCGCCCAGGCCGACCTCGACGAGG
>JBPEXC010000193.1:0-10641 GCA_052032035.1 Acidimicrobiales bacterium
GAGCCAGGTGGTGAGGGTCACCGACACCACGAGCCCGATCGAACCGACGAGCGTGCGCACGACCTCGGTGGCGATGATCTCGCTGTTGAGGGAGTCGGCCAGCGGGAGCCCTCCGAGCACCAGCAGGAGCAGGAGGGGCAGCGACGCTCCGGCGTAGGCCAGGAACAGGGTGTTGACGGTCGAGGCCACGTGGTCGCGGCCCACCCGCATCGCCGACGCGAACAGCCGTCGGCGACCCATCGCAGGGTCGGCGGCCCGGAGTTCGAACACGACCGACGCCTGGGTGACGGTCATGTCGTCGAGGGCCCCGAGCGCGCCGAGCACGAGGCCGGCGAGCAGCAGGCCACGCACGTCGATCGACCCGCTGGCGGCGTCGAGCCAGAACGCCTCTTCGGTCGTGAACCCGCTGAACGACGCCGCGGTCACGAAGATCTGGCCGAGCGCGACGGTCACGACCAGGGCGCCGAGAGTGCCCAGCACCGCGGTCGTCGTCATCGCCGTGAAGCCGTGCGCCGGGTAGAGCGCAGCGAACGTGATCAGCGCAGCGGAGACCACCGCCACGCCGAGGGGGTCGGTACCGGCGACCAGGGCGGGCAGCGTGAAGACCAGGAGCACCGCCGACACCAGCGCCAGCCCGGCCAGCGCCAGCAAGCCCCGCAGCCGGCCGAGGGCCACGACCGCGCCGGCGAAGAGCACGGCCAGCACCGCCAGCGACGTGCCCCGTCGCCGGTCGGCGAACGAGTAGGCGAAGGGGGCGTCGGGCGCTTCGATCTTGTTGACGGCCAGGGTCTCGTCGACCTCGAAGGCGTCGCGCTGGTCGTAGATCGCGGGCAGGTCGAACCGCTCGCCGAGGTCCGCGCCCTCGAGCAGTTCGACCGTGAGGATCGAGCACGGGACGGGGTCGCCGCGCTCGTCGAAGGCCGACTGGTCCTCGGGGCACTCGTTGACGGCGGCCACGCGGGCGTCGAACTGCTCGGCCGCCAATCCGGCCACGCCGTCGACGTCGCCCGGCCACCACCACGCCGCCGCGCCGACGCTCGCCACGAAGGCGGCGCCGGCGATCAGCGAGACGACGAGACGGAGCCGGCGAGGTGGCTCAGCGGTCGACCCGTGGTGGTGATGCGCTCCCATCGCCAGGGACGGTAGCGACTGACGGATCGGTGGGCGCAGCGGGCCGCACGGTCCGGGCGGGCCGATCCCGCAGGTCGATCACCGGGCCGGTGACGTCGAGCGGGGAGGGCCGACGGGTCGAGACGGGCAGCACGGCCTCGACCGGCCAGTGGAGTGAACAGATCGAACCGCCGCCCGGTTCGCTGTGGATTCGGAGGGACGCGCCGTGCACCTCGCAGATGCGGCTGACCACCTGCAGGCCGACACCGTCGCCGCTCGCCCGCAGCTTGGCACCCGCGGCCTGGATCCGGCGACGGACCACCGACGGGTCGAACCCCGGGCCGTCGTCCTCGACCGACACGACGAGGCGGTCGCTGCCGTTCAACCTGGCGCTGACGACCACGTGGCCGTGGAGCGGGTCGTGGTGGTGGCGGACGGCGTTGTCGATCAGGTTGCGGACGCAGCTGGCGAGCGGCGTCGCCGTGGTGAGGATCGGCGGGAGATCGATGTCGAGTTCGATCCCGATCGCCGAGCGCAGATCCACCGTGGCGACGAGGTAGTGGACGAGGCTGGCGACGTCGGTGGCGGTCGCCGACTCGTGGTGGCTCTCGGCCTTGGCCAGGCGCAGGATCTCGTCGACGGCGCCGGCCATGTCGTGGGTCCGCTTCTCGATCCGTTCGAGGTGGTGGACGACGGTGGGGCTCGCATCATCACCGAGGTCGTCGCGCAGGAACTCGACGAGCGAACCGATGCCCCGCACCGGCGACCGCAGGTCGCGGGCGGTGAGGTCGCCGAGACGACGCAGGGCGGCGTCGAGCTCCGCCACATTGGCCCGGAGCCGGTCGACCTCGTCGAGCGAGACGGCGGGAGCGGTCGGCTCCGGTGTCGGCGGTGGGCGACGAGCGGCGGGGTGCCGGGGCCGAGCCTCCAGGGCCCCGAGGAAGCGGTAGCGACGCCGGTACTCGAGGGCGGCGGCCAACAGGGCGGCGATCGTCGCACACGCGATGGCCACGACCAGGGCCTCGATCGCTCCTCGCTGGCGAGCCGTCAGGGCGGCCAGCACGAGCGCTGCCATCGCGCCGATCGTCGCGATCGGGATCGCGGACCGGCCGAGCGGTCGTGGAGCGGCCCTCGCGACTGAATCCCCGAGCGCTGCTCCGATGGGGTCGTGGTGGGTGGGGCGGGTCTCGGTAGGCATGAGACCTCCTCCGGTATGTGCGAGTGGAGTCATCCTCCCGCACCCGTGACGCTTGGACATGCATCCTGCAGGATGACTAGTCGCACTGACCCAGATTGGTCACTCGCCGGCGGGGCTCCCGGGAGGCTGCTTCACCTCGACGTAGGCGGCCAACATCTCGATCAGTCGCGGGCGGCCGACACCGGTCGGGTCCTTCACCACGTAGCCGGCCACCTGATGGCGGAAGGCGCTGTGGATCTGCTCGGGGCTGTCCGAGGCCGTGATCACGAAGACCTCGGTCCGCTCGAGGGCCGGGTCGGCCCGCACCGCCTCGAGGAACTGCTCGCCGTTCATGTTGGGGAGCTTCCAGTCCAGCAACACCACCGGGGTGTCGCCGATACGGCGGAGTTTCTCGAGCGCCTCGGAGCCGTCGGCGGCGTGGTCGATCTCGACGGGGAGTTCCGCTCGGCCGAGCTGGCGTACGAGTGCCTCGAAGTCGACGTCGTCGTCCTCGACGATCAGGAGCGGGAGCGAATCCAACGTTGATGTCACTGCATCCTCCTTCGGTCAGCGGCGGGAGGTGCCGTGTTGCGCAGTGTTGCGGATCCTGCCGCGCCTTGCCCGCGTGCCTGGCCGATCAACACAGATTGATCAGACTCGATCAGTCGTCGGTCTTCTTGGCCCGGCTCGGCGCGACGCGCGGTGGCTCGTTGGGCTGCTTCGGATAGACCGGCGGCCACGGGGCATCCATCATGCCTGACGCGAGATCGCGGGCCGACCACTCGAGCAGGGTGTCGATCCGCTGCGGGGTGGCGTGCATCTCGGCCCACGGATCGCCGTCCGCCGCCACCCGGGCCGGCACGGTGGCGATCGTGAGCTCGTCGGGGTCGATCTCGTCGAGCTCGTCCCACCAGAGCGGTGTCGACACCTGGGCGCCCACCCGGGACCGCACCGCCCACGCACCGAACACGGTCTTGTGCGGCGCGTTCTGGTTGTAGTCGACGAAGACCCGCTCGCCCCGCTCCTCCTTCCACCACGCGGCGGTGAGCCGGTCGGGGTGGCGACGCTCGAGCTCGCGGGCCAGGGCGACGACGGCCGCCCGCACCTCGTAGGAGTCCCACTCGGGTTCGAGGCGCGCGAACAGGTGGAGGCCTCGGCTGCCGCTCGTCTTCGGGAACACCGCGAGGCCGGCCTCGTCGCACAGGGCCCGCACGTCGTGGGCGGCGCGCCGGATGTCGTCGAAGTCGATGCCGGGCGACGGGTCGAGATCGATCCGCAGCTCGTCGGTGTGGTCGGGGTCGGCAGCCAGATAGGGCCACGGGTGGAACCCGAGGCAGCCCATGTTCACCGCCCACGCCACATGGGCCAGGTCGGTGAGCACCAGGGCGTTGGACGTGGTGCCGTTCGGCGTCGACACGATCGTCGTGTCGAGCCAGTCGGGCGCTCCCTTGGGCACCCGTTTCTGGAAGAACGACTTGCCGCTCGCGCCGTCGGGGAAGCGCTGCAGCAGGGTCGGCCGTCCCCCGAGCGCTGCGAGCGCCGGGCCCTCGACGGCCTCGTAGTAGTCGATCAGGTCGAGCTTGGTCTCGCCCCGACGGGTGAAGAACACCTTGTCGGGGCTGCTGATCTTCACCTCGCGGTCGGCGAGGGTTCGGTGGATTGCCTCGGCGGCGGGCACGCCGTCACGCTAGTCGGAGCGGCGGTCGTGCGGCGTCAGGCGCTCGAGCTCAGTGGTCGTACCAGACCGGATGGTCATGGTGGCACGACTCGCACTCGAAGTCGGCTCGGAAGAACGCACCATCCATCTCGGCTCGCAACAGGCTCTGGCCGGTCGCAGGGTGAGCACACGAAGGACAGGGCGCGGCGTCGAGCAGGGGGCTGCCGTCGAGCTCCTCGAGGGCAGTCGGCCGGCTGGCATCCACGGTTGTCACGTCATTGTCTCCAGACATACAGGAATCAACAGATTCGTGCCCCACAGCCCGAAGACTCGACAGGGTATGACATGACGTTCGTTCTGATCCGGCTCCTTCAACAAACTGCAACAATTGACCAGCACGTTGCGCAGAATTGGGCGGATCCTCGTCAGGAATGCGTCAGGGTCGAGCACTGACCGCCGTCGCCGACCGCGTTGGGCGGTGAATTCGTGACCCGACGACGCGCTGACGGCCTGCTCGGGGCGGTCTGATCAGTCCGGGCGGAGGACACCGGCGACCCCCATCGGCACCGGCTCGTCGAGCTGTTCGAACGTGCACTCGGCCGGGGTCTTGTCGTCGCGCCACCGCAGGAGCCGGGTGACCTCGCGGAACCGTCCGTTGAGCGTCGATCCGTACTTCACCTCGACCACTCGCTCGATCCGGAGGGGCACCCACGAGTTGTCCTTCTGGGCGTTCCAGCGGTGAGGTGCGCCGGGCATCCGCCCCTCGGCGTGGGCCTCGGCCTCGGCCCAGCTGCGCCACGGATGGGCCTCGAGGGCGTCGTGGGTGAGCGGCTCGAGCTCGTCGACGAGTTCTCCCCGCCGCTTGGCGGTGAAGCTGGCCGCCACCCCGACGTGGTGGAGCTGCCCGTCGTCGTCGTGGAGGCCGAGCAGCAGCGAGCCGACGCCCTTGCCGTCCTTGTGCCAGCGGAACCCGGCGACCACGGCGTCCGCGGTCCGCACGTGCTTCACCTTGAGCTGCGACCGCTTGTTCTCCAGGTAGGGCTCGCCGGTCGGCTTGGCGATCAGCCCGTCGAGGCCGGCGCCCTCGAAGCGCACGAACCAGTCGGCGGCGACCGCGTGGTCGGTGGTGGTGGCCGTGAGATGGAGCGGCGCCTCGAGCCCGCCGAAGTGCTCCTCGAGCAGGGCCCGCCGTTCCGAGAATGGCCGTTCCCGCAGGTCGTCGTCACCGAGGGCGAGGAGGTCGAAGGCCACGAAGCTGGCCGGCGTCGTCTCCGACAGCATCGTCACCCGGCTCTCCGCCGGATGGATCCGCTGCTGCAGGGTGTCGAACTGCAGCTTGTCGTCGGCGATCACGATCAGCTCGCCGTCGACCACGCACCGCTCGGGGAACTGGCCGACGATCGGGGCGACCATCTCGGGGAAGTAGCGCGTCAGCGGCTTCTCGTTGCGCGAGCCGAGCACGACCTCGTCGCCGTCGCGGAACACGATGCAGCGGAACCCGTCCCACTTCGGCTCGAAGATCAGGTCGTCGCGATCGGGGAGGCCGGCCACGGCCTTGGCCAGCATCGGTTTCACGGGCGGGTCGACGGGGAGGTCCACCCGCCGAACGCTACTCGCCGATCACAGTTCCCTGGAGGGCGGCGATCTCGGCGGGCGCGGTGACCTCGGCGGGGGTGAGGTCGTCGGCGGCCGGGGCACCCCAGGTCGAGGTGAGGGGGATCACGCCGGCCCAGTGGGGGAGGTCGACGTCCTCGTCGTCGTCGACGGGGGCGCCGGCGCGCACCTTGGCCGACGCCTCGGTGAGGGGCAGGGCCAACACGAGCGTCGCCCGGTTCTCCTTGTCGGTCGGGCCCCGGCGACTGTCCCAGTTGGCCACGACGTGGTCGGTGATCGCCCGCAGGCCGGCCTCGAACTCGCCGGCGTCGTCGACCACCCGGGCTTCACCCCGCACCACCACCGAGCGGTAGTTCATCGAGTTGTGGAACACCGAGCGGGCCAGCACGAGCCCGTCGATCAGGGTGATCGTGGCGCACACCTCGACGCCACGGCCGGCCCGCAGCATCGCGTTGGCCGCCGAGCCGTGGAGGTAGAGCGTGTCGTCGATGCGGCCGTGGGCCATCGGCAGCACGATCGGTCCGTCAGGGGTCGACACACCGACGTGGGCGATCGGCGCGGCGTCGACGATCGCCCGGATCTCGGCCGGGTCGTAGACGGCTCGATTGGCGCCGCGTCGGACCTCGGTGCGGTCCGAGGGCGGCCCGTGCTCGTTGCTGTCGTCGGCGTCGTCGCCAGCGTTGCTGTGGTCGTGGGACACGGGATCGGGGCTGCTCACCGGGCGGACGGTAGAGCTAGGTCTGGTCGAGGTCGAGCCATTTCTCGGTGTGGGTGACCTCCGTCGCCTCGAGAGTGGCCAGGAGGTCGACCGGGTCGTCGCCGACCACCAGCAGGTCGCGGTTCTCCTCCCGCAGGAGTCGGTCGCCCACGGCCCGGTCGAGCCAGGCGATCAGCCCGTCCCAGTAGCCGTCGACGTTGAGGAGGCCGATCGGTTTGGTGTGGATGCCGATCTGGCTCCACGTGGTCACCTCGGCCACCTCCTCGAGGGTGCCGAACCCCCCGGGCAGCGCCACGAAGGCGTCGGACCGCTCGAACATCGCCATCTTCCGCTCGTGCATGGAGTCGACCTCGATGAGCTCGGTCACGCCGCGGTGGGCGACCTCGCGCGAGAACAGCCCGGTCGGGATGATGCCGGTCACCCGCCCCCCGCCGGCCAGCACGGTGTCGGCCACCAGGCCCATCAGTCCCACGGCCCCGCCGCCGTAGACCAGCTCGATGTCGCGCTCGGCGAGCAGCCGGCCCAACGCTTCGGTTGCCGCCGTGACCGCCGGGTTCGAGCCCGGGGACGACGCACAGTAGACACAGAGGCGATCGATCGTCGGCATGGGGTGCACGGTAGGGGTCGACGGTTTCACTCCGTCGTGCCGACGGTGTCACTTCGTCGTGCCGGCGGTGTCACTTCGTCGTGCCGACGGTGTCACTTCGTGGTGCATGGTGCCGCCGACTACGCTCACCCGACGTGGTAGACCAACCCCTTTCTGACCGCATCGACGACCTCCGTGCTCGCAAGGACGAAGCCCGCAAGGGCGGGCCCGAGCGAGCGGTGCAGCGCCAGCACGACAAGGGCAAGATGCTCGCCCGTGAGCGCATCGAGTACTTCCTCGACGAGGGCTCGTTCCACGAGCTCGACATGCTCGCTCGCACCCGCCACCCCGAGGCCAAGGACCGGCCCTACACCGACGGCATCATCACCGGTTGGGGCACCGTCGACGGCCGCAAGGTCTTCGTGTTCAGCCAGGACTTCACCATCAACGGTGGCTCGCTCGGCGAGGTGTTCGCCGAGAAGATCCAGAAGGTGATGGACCTCGCCCTGTCGACCGGGGCGCCCTTCATCGGCCTCAACGACGGCGCCGGCGCCCGCATCCCCGAGGGCGTGGTCAGCCTGGACGGCTACGGCGGCATCTTCTACCGCAACGTGCAGGCCTCGGGCGTCATCCCCCAGATCTCGGTGATCATGGGCCCGTGCGCCGGCGGCGCCGTCTACAGCCCGGCGATGACCGACTTCATCTTCATGGTGCGGGAGACCTCGCACATGTTCATCACCGGCCCCGACGTGGTGAAGACGGTGACCGGCGAGGAGGTCACCCTCGAGGAGCTCGGCGGTGCCGGCTCGCACTCGTCGAAGTCGGGTGTGGCCAACTTCGTGGCCAACGACGAGAAGGCCGTGCTCGACGAGGTGAAGTACCTCCTGTCGTTCCTGCCCTCCAACAACCTCGAGGACGCCCCGAAGCTCGAGTCGGACGACGACCCCGAGCGGCAGTGCCCGGAGCTGGCCGATCTGATGCCGGCCAGCCCGAACCTGCCCTACGACATGAAGAAGGTCATCACCAGCGTCGTCGACGACGGTGAGTTCATGGAGTACCACGCCAACTGGGCCCAGGCGATCGTCTGCGGGTTCGCCCGCCTCGACGGTCGGGCCGTCGGCGTCGTGGCCAACCAGCCGATGATCCTCGCCGGCGTGCTCGACATCGAGAGCTCGTCGAAGGCCGCCCGCTTCGTGCGCACCTGCGACGCCTTCAACATCCCCCTCGTCACCTTCGTCGACGTGCCCGGCTTCCTGCCCGGCGTCGACCAGGAGTACGGCGGCATCATCCGCCACGGCGCCAAGCTGCTCTACGCCTACTGCGAGGCCACCGTGCCCCGCATCCAGGTGATCACCCGCAAGGCCTACGGCGGCGCCTACGTGGTGATGGACTCCAAGTCGATCGGTTCCGACCTCGCCTTCGCCTGGCCGTCGGCCGAGCTCGCGGTGATGGGGCCCGAGGGCGCCACCGACATCGTCTACCGCCGCGAGATCCAGTCGGCCGCCGACCCGGCCGCCCGTCGCACCGAGCTGATCGACGAGTACAAGGAGCGGTTCGCCAACCCGTGGATCGCCGCCGAGCGGGGCTACATCGACGACGTCATCGATCCCGCCGACACCCGTCGCAAGCTGATCGCCGGGTTCTCGATGCTCGAGTCGAAGCGCGAGGAGCTCCCGAAGCGCAAGCACGGCAACGTGCCGCTGTGATCCGGTCGAGCGTCGACACCCTGGAGGCCCGATGACCATCGAGATCCGTCCCGTTCCCAGCGACGAGGAAGCGGCCGCCATCGCGGCGGCGGTCGAACTGTCGTGGCCGCGCGCCGTCGTGGTCGACGACGCCTCGGCGGTGCCGACGAACCGCTGGCGCTTCAGCGGTCGCTGGTGGGCGGGGCCCCTGGCCCGCACCCGTCAGCGTCCCTGACGGCCGCGCCGTCTCCGCGGTGACCGGCCCGCTCGCCGACCTCAGGGTCCTCGACCTGTCGACGGTCCTGGCCGGTCCGGGCTGCGCCCGCTACCTCGCCGACTTCGGGGCCGACGTCGTCAAGATCGAGCGGCCGGGCGCGCCCGACAGCTCGCGCAACCTCGGCTGGCGTGACGACGACGGCGAGACGTTCTTCTACAAGGGCGCCAATCGCAACAAGCGCTGCATCGAACTCGACCTGCGCAGCGACGAGGGGCGCGAGACGTTCCTTCGCCTGGTCGACCGGTCCCGGATCGTCGTCGAGAACATGCGGCCCGGCAAGCTCGAGGCGCTCGGGCTCGGGCCCGACGTGCTCCTGGCACGCCGGCCTGACCTGGTGATCACCCGGGTCACCGCCTTCGGGCAGACCGGGCCCTACAAGGACCGTCCCGGGTTCGCCACGCTGGCCGAGGCGATGAGCGGCTACGCCGCCATCAACGGAGCGCCCGACGGACCGCCGACCCTGCCGCCGATCGCGTTGACCGACGAGGTGACGGCGCTGATGGCGGCGTTCGCCACGATGGTGGCGGTCCACTCCGGCGTCGGCCAGGTGGTCGACGCGTCGTTGATCGACTCGATCGTGCAGCTGATGGGGCCGCTGCCGTCGCTGTGGATGAAGGCCGGTGAGCTCCAGCCCCGCCTCGGGTCGGGCCTGCCGTACTCGATCCCGCGCGGGGTCTACGCCACCAGTGACGGCAAGCACCTGGCGGTGTCGACGTCGGCCGACTCGGTGGCGGCGCGAGTGATGTCGATGATCGGACTCGGCGACGACGAGCGGCTGGCCACCGTCGACGGTCGGATGGTGCACCGCCAACTGGTCGAGGACCGCATGGCGGCCTGGGTCGCCGAGCGCACCCTCGACGAGGCCCTCGCGGCGTTCGAGGCCGCCGACGCGGCAGCGGCCGCCGTCTACGACATGGCCGACCTCACGGCCGATCCCCACGCCGCCGCCCGAGACATGTTCGTCGAGGTCGACGGCTACCCCCTGGTCGGCATGCCGGCCCGGCTCTCGGTCACGCCCGGCGCCGTGCGGTGGCCCGGCCGCCCGGTGGGCGCCGACACCGCCGAGGTCCTCGCCGAGCTCCTCGACGACGACGACGACCGCACCGCCTGACCCTCCCGCACCTCCCGCGGCCGAACTTCCCGGCGTTCGGGTCAGTTCTGACGCTTTCGCGGGAGAGTTCAGCGACGGACTGCGGTGTAGAGCACCGTCAGGTACGGCCGCTCGACGACGCCGCCGAACTCCTCGGCGACGATGCGCTCGATCCCGTCGAGGACCTCGGTCCGCTCCGGTTGCCCGAGGGCCAGGATCGGCGAGAACGTGGCGAACATCGCTCGGAGCTCGGCGGCCGAGTGGCGCCCGGTCCACGAGACCCGCGTGACCTCGACGTCGCCGAAGGAGCCGGCGGCCTCGATCTCGGCGATGCGCTCGTCGGTGCGCAGGGCATAGGGGTGTCCTCCCACCTCGGGCGGCGACGGGGCGAGACGGGTGGCCAGCGGTGCGAACGCCTCGTGGAACGGGTCGGGCCGGTCCGGGTCGCCGAACACGTTCCACCACAGTGCCAGCCTGCCGCCCGGCCGGAGTGCGCCGGCGGCTCGGGCGAGCCCAGCCTCGGTGGGGACCCAGTGGAACGACGTGGCCGCTGCCACCAGGTCGAACGGTTCATCGGGCAGCTCGACCGACTCGAAGGGCCCGACGATCACGTCCAGCGCCCGCCCGGTGTGACGGGATCGCAGCAGCTCGGCCAGGTCGGCGCCCAGTTCGACGGCGACCACCGACGCGCCGGCGTCGAGCATCGGCCCGGTCGCCTGGCCGGGCC
>JBPEXC010000194.1:0-6445 GCA_052032035.1 Acidimicrobiales bacterium
CGGCCACCGCCAGCGGGGCCGAGGCCGCAGCCGCTGCCAACGCCGCCTCGACGGGCGGCGCGCCGCCGAGGGCGTCGGCGGGCGTCGAACAGCCCGAGGCGACGGCCGCCAGGGCGGCGGCGCCGGCGATGGCGCCCAGCGCCCGGGTGCGCGTCGTCACTGGATGCAACTCCCGGCGAAGGCGGGGTCGACCGTGCGGGGCCCGAAGCTGGTCTCGAGCCCGGTCGCCGAGATCGTGGTGGTGTCGAGGGCGACGGTCTCGGCCCGGAACTCCTCGACGGTGAAGTTGATCAGGCCGCTGGGGCCGATCAGGTTGAGCAGGCCGGTGAGCAGGTTGTCGTCGTAGCCCTCGGCCACGGCGCTGTTGAGGAACGGGTCGACGAGGCCTTCGAGCAGGCCGAGGTTGGTGAGGCCGACGCCGCTCACACAGGCCCGCGCCGTGTAGAGGTCGAGTCCTTCGAGCTCGGCGGTCGGGGCCGAGAGCCGCAGGGTGTAGGCGCCGGCGCCGGGCACGACGGAGGAGACGTTCACGTCGCGCTCGATCACGAGCCGGGCCGATCGTTCGATGGCGCCGATGTCGAAGCGTGCGGTCTCGGTGCCCTCGACCGTGACCGCCGACAGTTCGAGTTCGTCGATCCGCAGTTCGTCGAGGGCGAGCCGGGCGCCGGGCGACGACGTGTCGCCGGCGAGCGCGAGGCCGGTCGACGGCGTCACGAGCGCGGCGGCGGCCAGCATCAACAGCGGCAGGAGGCCGGCGAGCAGCGCCGAGGCGAGGCGCCGGTCGTCGATCACTGCGTCTCGATCTCGTCGTAGACGCTCACCGTCCCGGTCAGTCGATCGAGGACGTGGAGCCGCTCGAGCGCGAGCCCGATCACGGCGAGCACGAGTGCGGCGAGGGCGAATCGGCCGACGGCGAGCTGGTCGCCGAGCAGGGCACGGGCGAGGACGAGGAAGCCGCCGATGGCGACCACGCCGCGGAGCGCCTCCCGCAGCAGCGCCCGACCGAACGGGGCCCGGGCGGCGTCGACGACGTCGACGAGGCGGAGCACGACGAGCACCCGTCCGGGGGTGCGGCGGGTCCACATCGTGGGGACCACGGCCACGGCGAGCCAGGCGAACGCCCACGCCACCACGACGTTGACGCTCGAGGTGAAGAAGTCGGGGGCGAGGGCGAACAAGAGGCGGTGGGCGACGAAGGCGGCCACGAAGTCGACGACGAGGCCGGTGGCTCGGCGCACCCGGCCGGCTCGGCGGACGGTGACCTCGACGTCGCTCGGCGGCGGCTCGTAGGCGACCAGGAGCGATCCGCCGATCACCGAGATGATCGACCCGATGAAGTAGCCGCCGGCGGCGATCGGGAAGGCCAGGATGGCGGCGACGATGATCAGCGCGCCGAGGCCGGTCTTGCGTGACTCGGTGCCGATCGGCGCGACCGCACCGAGAGCCACGATCGCCAGACCGACGAGGATGCCGAGGGCCCGGACGTCGTTGGTGAAGAAGCGGGGCCCGAAGGCCATCGACACCAGGGTGATGATGCCGCCGCCGACCACGCAGGTGAAGGCGGCCCGCACCAGCGTCCGTCGCCCGGTGGCCTCCGCCGCCGACGCGTCTCGCCGAGCGAGCTCCCGCCCCTCGGCGTGGAGCCGGGCGCTGCGCTCGTCGGCGTAGAGGTCACGCCAGTCGTCGCTGATGTCGGCGCCGGCGCCCTCCGGCAGCTGCCGCACCGGCGGGCCCACGGCCACGAACGAGTCGTAGCTGAAGATGTCGTCGAGTTCGGAATGGTCGGTGGACATCATCGTGGGCTCCTCGGTGCGGCGGCTGGTCGGGTGAACGCTGGATCAGTTCTGGGGCAGGCAGGCGGCGGGGTCGTAGCCCCCGGGGATCACGGCGGCCTGGAGGCCGGTGATCGTGATGCTGCCGGTCGACAGGTAGCCGGCCTCGATGCCGGCGCCGGTCAGGGTCAGCGAGTCGGACGCCAACACGAAGTCGTCGGTGAAGGTCGCCGTGTCGGCGCCCTTGGCGTCGATGACGAGGTTGCCGGCGTCGAAGACGTCGGCGCAGAGGCCGACCGCGTTGATCCGGGTGTCGCCGAGGTCGACCGGGGCGCTGGAGGTCAGCTGGAGCTTCCACTCCGGCTGCGCGATGTCGCCGATGACCGAACGGACGTCGAACGCCTTCTCGACGACGAGTGCGTCGATCGTGAGCGACTCGAGGGCGAGCTCACCGGTGGGGAGTTCGCCACCGTTCGAGTTCGAGTTCTCGTCGACGCCGAGGGCGAGTTCGAACCCGGTCCCCTCGATCGTGTCGGCCTTGATCATGAAGGTGCCGACGTTCCCGATGAAGAACGGGAACGCCTGCTGGGCGGTGAGGAACAGGACCGAGAGCACGGCGATCGCCGCCACCCCCAGTCCCGAACTCACTCGGAAGACTCTTGCATTGAGCATGGATCACTCTCTCTCTTTCTCACACACCGTTCGGTGTGCCTCTCACACGCTTCGTGACCTTCGCCACTCTCCGTGGTCGATAGTGACAGCGATCGATGGCACTATCAAGCGGACAGGGGTGGGGATTGATAGGGAAAGTCACCCTCGCGACAGGCGATAGTCGTCGAGTCCGGCGCGACGGCTCGAGCGCAGGAACGACAGGGTCGATCCGGGCCACAGCGTGGTGTTGCGCCCGTTGTCGTCGAGGTACCACGAGCGGCACCCGCCGGTGGTCCAGACCGTCGACGCCATGCGCTCGTCGACCCGTGCGGTCCACGCCCGCTGGCGCGCTGCGTCCACCTCGATTCGGCGCGCGCCCTGGCGCCGCGCCCCGGCCAGCAGCTCGGCCACGTAGTCGACCTGGCGTTCGATCATGAACACCTGGGAGTTGTGGCCGAGCCCGGTGTTGGGGCCGAGCAACAGGAAGAAGTTGGGGAACCCGGCGAACGATGCGCCGACCAGGGCGCCGTCGGTCGTCATCGCCCGCTCCGACAGGCGGGCGCCGTCGAGCCCGACCACCCGTTCGGTGATCACCGGTTGCTGCACGCTGAACCCGGTGCCGAAGATGATCACGTCGACCTCGCGACGTACTCCCGAGGTGTCGACGACGGCGTTGCCGTCGACCCGGGCCAGGCCGTCGACCACCTCGGCGTTGTCGGCGGTGAGCGCCGGGTAGTAGTCGTTCGACAGCAGGATCCGCTTGCACCCGATCGCATAGTCGGGACGCAGCCGTCTCCGCAGCTCGGGATCGGCGACCTGGCGACGCAGGTGGGCGAGCGCGATCGCCGAGGCGGCCCGACCGAGTCGGGGTTGGGTGAAGGTCGTGATCGTCGTCTCGCGGCCGAGGTAGATGGCGCCGCGCACCGCCTTCTGGGCCGCCGGCACCCGACGATAGAAGCGGCGTTCGGCCGCCGTGGTGGCGCGGTCGCGGCGCGGCATCACCCACGGCGGGGTCCGCTGCATCAGCACCAGGTGGTCGACGATCGGTTGGATCTCGGGCACGAACTGGATCGCCGACGCGCCGGTGCCGATCACCGCCACCCGTCGACCCGAGAGGTCGACGTCGTGGTTCCAGCGCGCCGAGTGGAACACCGGGCCGTCGAAGTCGGTGAGCCCCTCGATGTCGGGCGTCACGGGGTCGCTGAGCGCCCCGGCGGCCGATACGAGGGTGCGGCACCGCAGCGGACCGGTCGAGGTCTCGAGGTGCCATTCGGCGACGTCGTCGCGCCAGGAGGCCGACAACAGCTCGGTGCCGAATCGGATCGAACGGCGCAGGTCGAAGTCGTCGGCGACCCGCTCGAGGTAGTCGCGGATCTGGGGTTGCCGGGAGAACGAGTGTCGCCAGTCCGGGTTGGGGGCGAACGACAACGAATAGAGGTGACTCGGCACGTCACACGCCGCACCCGGGTAGTGGTTGTCGCGCCAGGTGCCGCCCACGGCGTCGGCTCGCTCGATCATGACGACGTCGCGGATGCCCCGTTCGCGCAGGCGATGGGTCATCGCCAGGCCGCCGAACCCCGAACCGACGACGATGACGTCGTGGGTCCGCACGCTCACCGGTCGTCCCGCCACAGGCCGACGGCCTTCCAGATCCGCGTCGACACCGGGTTGAGCAGGTCGAGCTCGTCGGCCAGGCGGCGCAGCTTGTCGGACGCGCCGAGGAGTTGGCGGCGTCCGGCCGGGCCGGCGTAGGCCTCGGCGACCACCGACTTGGGGAGGCCGCAGTGGCGCATCAGGTCCGGGGTCGGCTCGAGCATCAGGGGGACCATGATCCCCATCGCGATCGGGAACCGGATGCTCAGGTAGAACCGGCGGACGCGGCCCATCCGCGGCACCTGCTCGCTGAGCCAGTGCTTGGCGAACGAGATGTGACGGGCCTCCTCGGTCACGTGGATCTTCATGATCCGCTCTGCCAGGGGATGGCGTCCGCCCTCTCGCAGCATCAACCGCTGGAGGTGGTCGATCGGCTCCTCGCCGCCGAGCACCAGGAGCAGGAACAGCGCCTTGTCGACCGAGGCCGCGACCCCGACCACCGCCGGGGCGACGACGCGCCAGAACCGTGCCATCCCGGCCACCGGGAGCCCGCTCCGGTTGACGTACTCCTGGAACATGAGGGTGTGCTGGCTCTCCTCGATCAGCTCGTGGTGCACGTAGCGGAACGCCTTCGATCCGTTCTCGAGGTGCCAGGCGGTCTTGAGCAGGCCGCGCTGCAGCAGGTTCTCGAACTGCCAGCCCGTCTTCATCTGGCTGGCGAGACGGAACATCGCGACCCGGCTCTTGTCGGCGTCGCTCAACCCCTCGTACCAGGCGGTGTGGGCCAGGGGGTCGTGGGAGTAGAGCCGGAGGCGGTCGTCGTCGACCGACAACGCCATCGTCGGGTCGTCCCACGCCACGTCCTCGTAGGCGTCGTGATGGTTGGTGACCGACAGCTTGTTGAGGCGGTCGAGCATGGTGTCGAACCGGGGCGAGACGGTGGTCATCGGAGCACTCCTTGGCGGGTGGTGGCGGTCTGGTCGGGTGCGGGGTACGAGGTGGGGTCGGTGAGGTCGGTGAGCAGGGCGTCGAGCGAGTCGGGTCGTTCCAGGGGGAGCATGTGTCCGGCGCCCGGCAGGACGTGGAGCGAGCTGTGGGGGATGCCCTCGTGGAGCGCCCGGGAATGTGGGGTGGCCAGCAGGCTGTCGAGTCGTCCGACCACCACGGTGGTCGGACAGGTGATCTCGTCGAGTCGGCCCCGGACGTCGAACTCGCCGATCGCCTCGAGCCAGCGGGCTCGCAACGACGGGCTGGTGGCGGCGAAGGTGGCGCGCACCCGGGCGACGGCGTCGGGGTGGGCCTTGCGGCCGAGCGCACCCCGCACGGCTGCCGTACCGCGGCGGCCGTCGAGCCCGTCGGCGTCGAGGCGCTCGCTCCCGACGAGCGACACCAGGCGGGGGAGTGCCGCCCCGGCCCCGGCCGGCCACGCGGCCGGAGCGGCACTGGTCGACACCAACCCGAGCGCCGCCACCCGCTCGGGGGCGGCGAGGGCGGTGGCGAGTGCGGTCATGCCGCCCATCGAGTGGCCGGCCACCACCGCCCGCTCGATGTCGAGGTGGTCGATGACCGTCAGCAGGTCGGCGGCGAGCTGGTCGACGGAGGCAGCGCCGGCCGGGCTGGTCCCGCTCGATCCGTGGTCGCGGTGATCCCACAACACGACCGTGCGGGTGGCGGCGAGGCGGGCGGCCACCGGCTCCCAGATGCGCCAGTCGCCGGTCCAGCAGTGGGCCAGCACGATCGGGGGCAGGTCGCGGCCGGCGGCCCTCGCCGGGGCGGCCACACGGATCCGGAGCTCGGTGCCGTCGGTGGCAGGGGTGACCAGGTCGATCACCGGCCGTCGACCGTCGTCGAGCGGCCACGATTCGGGGGAGGGGTGGGGATGGCGACTCCTCCGCATCACATCACCGAGACCCGCGCCATCGGTCCCTCGAGGGCGCCGGGGACGAACCGGTTGCCGGCCCAGCCGAGGCGGGCCTCCCAGCCGACCGGCACGACGCCCTTGTCGCGCTCGATCGCCCGGCAGATCGCCTCGGCCACCTTCCCCGGCGCATGCCCTCGCCGGAACAGCTTGGCGCCCTTGCGGCGGGCCTTCTCGCCGCCCTGGTCGCCGAGGAGGCGCGATCTCTCGAAGATCGGCGTGCGGATGATGCCGGGGCAGATCACCGACACGCCCACGCCCTGCGGGGCCCAGTCGGCCCGGAGGCAGCGGCTGAACGCCAGGACCGCCGCCTTGGTCGTGACGTAGGCCGGCTCGGTCGCTCGCATCGTGTAGGCGAGGCCCGACGAGACGTTGACGACGTGTCCCGCCCCGGCCCGCAGCATCGGGGTGCCGAACACGGCGCAGCCGTTGATCACGCCGTCGAGGTTGATCGAGCGGATCCACTCCCAGTCCTGGGCCTCCATGTCGGCGAACCGCCCCGACATGCCCA
>JBPEXC010000195.1:0-2136 GCA_052032035.1 Acidimicrobiales bacterium
CCTGGACGATCATTCACACCCGGTTCTGGAAGATGCAGGTGCCCTATCTGGCCCGCCACTTCCCCGTCGTCGTCTACGACGGACCCGGCAACGGCAAGTCGGACCGCGTTCTCGAGCCCGACCGCTACACCCCGCAGGCCTATGCACGAGACGCCGCCGCGGTACTCGACGCCTGCGACGTCGAGCGCGCCGTCGCCGTCGGTCTCTCCCGGGGTGCGTGGTACGGGCTCGAGCTCGCTTCGCTCCGGCCCGCCACCATCATCGGCCTGGTGTTGGTCGGCGCTGCGCTCCCGCTCGCCCCGGCCCTCCCCGAGCGGGCCCGGATCGCCGAGCAGTTCCTCGAACCGGCTCCCGACGAGCCCGAGGGGTGGGACCGCTACAACCTGGCGTACTGGCATGCCAACTATCCCGACTTCGCCCGATGGTTCTTCGAGCAGGTCTTCGCCGAGCCCCATTCGACCAAAGCGCTCGACGATGCCGTGACCTGGGCGGCGGAGACCGGACCGGACGTGCTCGAAGCCGTGGCCATACAGCCCTCGTCGGGCCGGCCGGTCGGCGAGCTGCTGACCGAGCTCCGCTGCCCCACCCTGGTCGTGCACGGACGCGACGATCGGATCCAGCCGTACGAGACCGGCGTCGAGGCCGCGCGTCTGTCGGGTGGCACCCTTGCCTCGTTTGCCGGCTCGGGACACATGCCCAACCTGCGCGACCCGGTCCGGTTCAACCTCCTGCTGCGCCACTTCGTCGAGCGGGTCGCGTGATGCGAGCACCGACGCCGCAACCTCGGGAGTTCCGATGACCAGCCACATCTGGACCCGTGGCGCCAGTCGCGGCAAGAAGATCCTCTACGTTTCGTCGCCGATAGGGCTCGGGCACGTCCGCCGCGACCTGGCGATCGTCGACGAGCTGCGGCTGCTCGAACCCGACGTCGAGATCGAATGGCTTGCCCAAGACCCCATCACCACGGTGCTGGAACGGGAGGGCGAGACGATCCACCCGGCCAGTCGATGGCTCGCCTCCGAATCGGGTCACATCGCCTCGGAGGCGTGCGGGCACGACCTGCACTGCTTCCAGGCCCTCCGCAGCATGGACGAGATCCTCCTCGCCAACTTCATGCTGTTCCAGGAGGTGCTCGAGGACGGACTGTACGACCTGGTGATCGGCGACGAGGCCTGGGACGTCGACCACTTCTGGCACGAGAACCCCGAGTTGAAACGGGGTTCACACGTCTGGCTCACCGATTTCGTCGGCTTCCTCCCCATGCCCGACGGCGGCGACCACGAGGCGTTCCTCACCGCCGACTACAACGCCGAGATGATCGAGCACATCGCCCGCTTCCCTCGCATCCGTGACCGGTCGATTTTCGTCGGCAACCCCGGCGATGTCGTCGCGGAGACCTTCGGGCCGGACCTGCCCAAGATCCGTGACTGGACCGAGGCCCACTTCGACTTCTCGGGCTACATCACCGGCTTCACACCGCCGACGCCGGATCAGGTCGCCGGGTGGCGGGAGGAGCTCGGCTATCGTCCCGACGAGCAGATCTGCGTCGTCACGGTCGGCGGGTCGGGGGTCGGTCGTGACCTGCTGGAGCTGGCGATTGCCGCACATCCGCTCGCTCGGCGCGCCGTTCCCGGGTTGAGAACCATCGTAGTCGCCGGCCCTCGCATCGACCCCAACAGCCTGGGGCGGCATGCCGGGCTCGAGGTTCGCGGCTACGTCGATCGGCTCTACCGCCACCTCGCGGTGTGCGATCTGGCGATCGTGCAGGGCGGCTTGACGACGACAATGGAGCTGACTGCGGCGAAGCGGCCGTTCATCTACTTCCCGCTCATCCACCACTTCGAACAGAACTTCCACGTCCGCCACCGCCTCGAGCAGTACGGCGCCGGGAGCTGCATGGACTTCCGGACCACCGACCCGGACCGACTGGCCGATACCATCGTCCAGACCATCGGCCGCCCGGCCGACTACCGCGACGTCGAGACCGACGGCGCCCGCCGGGCCGCAGCCATGATCGCAGAGCTCGTCTGACCTCATGGCCCCACCTGGATGTCCGGCAAGCACCGCCTCGTTCAGCCGGCGGCCGAAGTGGATTGGATCATGATCAAGTTCCCGCAGGTGTCGTCGAAGACGGCG
>JBPEXC010000196.1:0-11112 GCA_052032035.1 Acidimicrobiales bacterium
CGGATGTTCGATCAGCCCTGGCAGTTCCCGTCGACGCACCACACCTGGGTGATGTCGTGGCGACCGGAGACGACGGGGCGGACGGCATCACCGTCGGGGGTTGCAGCCCCCGCGATGTTGCTCACGTTCTGGTTCGACGCGATGCCCCACAGGGTCCAGGTGGTCCAGAGGTTCCAGACGTTCTCACCGAACGCCCGGTTGATCTCCTCGGCCGCCGCCTGGCGGACGGCGGGATCGGCGCTGGCTCGCTGGATGGCGAGGTTCTCGTCGATCACGGGATCCTGGAACCGCCCGAAGTTGAGGGCGAGGCTGCCGATCGGCGAGGCCGTGGCGGCGGTCCACCAGAGGTACTGCAGATCGGGGTCGATGCCGCCGTGGTTGCGCCAGGCGAAGGCCTGGAAGGCACCGACGAGGGCGAGCCCGATGTACTGACCCTGCTCCACCGGAGCGATCGAGACCTGGATCTCGTCGCCGAAGGCTTCGCTCCACATGTCGGCGACCATCTGGTTGGTCTCGACGTTGAACGGGTCGTTGGTGGTGTTGAACACGATCTGGATCGTGTCGGTGCCGGCGTCGGCCTTGCAGGTCTCGAACTCCGCAGCGGCGGCGTCGAGATCGAAGTCCGGGTAGCCGGAGTCCTCGAGGTAGCCGATCGAGCCGGGCGGGAACGGACCGTTGGCCGGCTCGACGATGCCCGCACCGCGCTCTTCGGCGAGGCGGTCACGGTCGGTGGCGTGGGCCAGCGCCTTGCGGCAGCTGAGGTGGAGCAGCGGGCTGGCCGCATTCGCACCCTCGGGGTCCATCGGCACACCCAGGATGGCGTTGTCGCCCTGGGCGGCGTTCAACATGATGTAGCTCGTCTCGCCGAAGTCGTTGGCGGCGATCACGTTGACCTCGTCGTCGCCCTGGAGGGCGGCGATCTCGTCGGAGTTCGGGGTGTGGATGATGTCGAACTCGCCGGACTGCAGGGCAGCGGTCCGGGACGCGATGTCGACGGCGACCACGATCTCGACCTCGTCGAGGTACGGCAGTTCCTCACCGGTGATGCCGTTGGGGCCACGCCAGTAGTCGGGGTTCTTCGTGGCGACGAAGCTGTTGCCGTTGCCCGGCGAGTAGCTCTCGAACACGAAGGCGCCGACGCCGACGGGAGCGGCAGGGTCACCGCCGCCCGGGGTGGCAGCCACCTCTTCGCTGTAGAAGGGCGACTCCTCGTTGCGGAACGGGATGTCGTCGAGGCTGGCGAGCCAGGTCGGCGACATCGGGTAGGAGCACTGGCCCGCAGCGAAGTTCTCCGGCAGCGGCACGTGCGGGGTGTTGGTCGTGATCGTCAGCACCTGGCCGTCGGCCTCGACGGTGGCGATGTTCGACAGCGCCGGACCGGTGAGGCTCGAGCCGCGGCAGGCGTTGATGTTGAACGCCACGGCCTCGGCGTCGAGCGGGGTGCCGTCGTGGAACGAGATGCCGTCGCGGATCGTCCAGGTGTGGACGGTGTAGTCCTCGTTGGCCTCGGCGGTCTCGACGAGCACGCCGCCCACGCCACCCTCGGCGAGGGGAGCGAAGAGCCGGTCGGAGACCGTCTGGAGGATCACGTAGCAGCTGATCGCGCAGCTGACCCGGTAGTGGGCCCACGGGTTGGCCGAGTCGGCCTCGACGCCGTAGACGAGCTTGCCGCCGGCGGTCGGGCCTGCGGCGCCCTCTTCGGGCTCGGTCGTGGTGACCACCGCGGTGGTCGGCGACGACGACTCCTCCTCTCCGGATTCGTCGGTGCCGCCGTTGTCGCCACCTTCACTGTCACTGCCACTACAGGCCGATGCGATCATGGCGCATGCCATCAGCAGCGCCAAGAACTTCGCGAGTTGATCTCTCACGAGACTCCCCCTCGGTTGTCAGACGGCGCTCGGTCCCCGAGCGCCGGGGTGTGGGGATCCACACCTGGCGGTCATTGTGACCGCAGTCACCCGACTGAGTCGAATTAGCGAGCAGAGTTCGCGTCAGGCGGAACTACCCAACCCGGGTCGAGGGGCTCCCCGGGGCGCGGCGAATTCGCCTGGTCGGGCGGGTCGAGCGACCCGTTGCGGGCTGGTCGGACGAGGTGCTCGTCAGCTCTCGTAGGCCTCGAGCGGCGGGCATGCACAGCTGAGGTTGCGGTCGCCCCAGGCGTTGTCGATCCGCCCGACCGGCGGGAAGTACTTCGAGCGTTCCATGCCCGGGAGGGGGAAGGCCGCCTGGCGACGGCTGTAGGGGCGCTCCCACACATCACCGGTGAGCACGGCCGCGGTGTGGGGCGCGTGGCGCAGCGGACTGTCCTCGAGTGGCTGACCGGCGGCGACGGCGTCGATCTCACCCTTGATGACGATCATGGCGTCGCAGAAGCGGTCGAGCTCGGCCAGCGCCTCGCTCTCGGTCGGCTCGATCATCAGGGTGCCCGCCACCGGGAACGACATCGTCGGGGCGTGGAACCCGCAGTCGGCGAGGCGCTTGGCCACGTCGTCCGCGCTGACGCCGGTGGCCTCGGTGGTCGGGCGCAGGTCGATGATGCACTCGTGGGCCACCAGCCCGTGGTCGCCGGCGTAGAGCACCGGGAAGTGGGGGCGGAGGCGCTGGGCCACGTAGTTGGCGGCCAACACCGCTCCCTCCGTCGCTCGCCGCAGGCCGTCCGGGCCCATCATCTTCACGTACATCCACGAGATCGGCAGGATCCCGGCCGAGCCCCACGGGGCCGCCGACACCGGCCCGACGGCGTGATCGCCGGCGCTGTCTCGATCCGGTCGCGGGTCGACGACCGGGTGGCCCGGCAGGAACGGCACGAGGTGTTCGGCCACGGCGACCGGACCCACGCCCGGGCCGCCACCGCCGTGGGGGATGCAGAACGTCTTGTGGAGGTTGAGGTGGCTGACGTCGGAGCCGAAGCGGCCGGGACGGGCGACGCCGACGAGGGCGTTGAGGTTGGCGCCGTCGGTGTAGACCTGACCACCGGCGTCGTGGACCTTGGCGCAGATCTCGGCGACGGTCTCCTCGTAGACCCCGTGGGTGGAGGGGTAGGTGATCATCAGGGCGGCGACGTCGTCGGCGTGGTTGGCGAGCTTGGCGTCGAGGTCGTCGAGGTCGATGTCGCCCCGCTCGTTGCAGGCGACCACCGCCACCCGCATCCCCGCCAGCACCGCCGAGGCGGCGTTGGTGCCGTGGGCCGACGACGGGATCAGGCACACGTCGCGGTGGCCCTCGCCCTGGTCGGTCAGGTAGGCCTTGATCGCCAGCAGCCCGGCGTACTCGCCCTGGGAGCCGGCGTTCGGCTGCAGGGAGACCGCCGCATACCCGGTGATCTCGACCAGGGCGTCCTCGAGCTCGGAGATGAGACGGCGGTAGCCCTCGGTCTGCTCGGCGGGGGCGAAGGGGTGGATGCCGGCGAACGGCGCCCATGTGATCGGTTCCATCTCGGCCGCTGCGTTGAGCTTCATCGTGCACGAGCCGAGCGGGATCATCGTGCGGTCGAGGGCCAGGTCGCGGTCGGCGAGGCGACGCAGCCAGCGCAGCATCTCGTGTTCGGTGCGATGGCGGGTGAACCGCTCGTCGGTGCAGAAGGCGGAGGTGCGCGGTGCCGCGAGCGGCGCGGCGGTGGTGCCGTCGACGGGCTCCCAGCCAAGAGCGGCCAGGAGGCGGGCCACGTCGTCGTCGGTGGTCGTCTCGTCGACGGTCACGCCGAAGCGATCGGCGTCGATCGGCCGCAGGTTGATCCCGGCCGCCCGAGCGGCGGCGACGAGCTCGTCGGCCCGACCCGGGAGGGTGAAGGTGATCGTGTCGATGTAGGTGTCGTTGGCCTCGGCGCCCGCGGCGACGCCGGCGGCTCGGATGGTGGCGGCCTGGTGGTGGAGCCGCTCGGCGATCGCCGTGAGCCCGTCGGGTCCGTGCCAGCAGGCGTAGGCGGCGGCCACGTTGGCCAGCAGCGCCTGGGCGGTGCAGATGTTGGACGTGGCCTTGTCGCGGCGGATGTGCTGCTCCCGGGTCTGGAGGGCGAGCCGGTAGGCGGGGTCGCCGTTGGCGTCGACCGACACGCCGACGAGGCGGCCGGGCATCGAGCGGACATGGGCCTGGCTGGTGGCCATGAACCCGGCGTGGGGTCCACCGAAGCCCATCGGCACGCCGAAACGCTGGGCGGAGCCGACCACCACGTCGGCGCCGAGTTCGCCCGGCGGGGTGACGAGGGTGCAGGCGAACAGGTCGGTGGTCACCGCCACCTTGGCGTCGGCGGCGTGACAGGCCTCGACGATCGGGCCGACGTCGACGAGCCGGCCGGTCGTGCCGGGCTGGGCGACGAGCACGCCGTAGACCGCGGCGGGGTCGAGGTCGGTGCTCGGGTCGCCGACGGTCACCTCGATGCCGAGCGGCTCGGCCCGGGTTGTGACGACCGCGATCGTCTGGGGGTGACATTCGGCGTCGACGAAGAAGCCGGTGCGCTTGGTGCGGTCGAGGCGACGCAGCAGGGTCATCGCCTCGGCGGCGGCGGTGGCCTCGTCGAGGAGCGACGCGTTGGCCACCTCGCAGCCGGTGAGGTCGGCGACCATCGTCTGGAAGACGGTCAGCATCTCGAGCCGGCCCTGGCTGATCTCGGGCTGGTAGGGCGTGTAGCTCGTGTACCAGGCGGGGTTCTCGATCATGTTGCGGCGGATCACGGCCGGGGTGATGCAGTCGTGCCAGCCCATGCCGATCATCGAGGTCGCCACCGTGTTGGTGTCGGCGAGGGCCCGCAGCTCGGCGAGGGCCTCGGTCTCGCTCAGCGCGGCGGGCAGGCGGAGCGCCCGCTCCATCAGGATCGTCTCGGGCACGGCGGTCTCGACGAGCTCGGCGGCCGACGCGTAGCCGAGGTCGGCGAGCATCTTGGCCTGCTCGGGCCCGGTGAGGGAGACGTGGCGGTCGGCGAAGGAGCCGGTGAAGTCGTTGGCGGTCATCGGGGGGCTCCTGTCAGCGGGGGCGGCGGACGTAGGTGTGCGGGGAGAAGGGGAGGTCGGCGACGGCGACGTCGTAGGCCCTGCCGCGGCTCTGGGCCACGAGCGGCGTACCGGTCGTGGCCAGCTCGGGGGCGACGTAGCCCATGGCGACCGGGCGGTCGACGGTCGGGCCGAACCCGCCGGAGGTGATCACGCCGACCTGTTCGCCGGTGACCGGGTCGAGCAGCTCGGTGCCGTCGCGCAGGGGACGCTTGCCGACGGGGGCGAGTCCGACCCGCACCCGGCTCGGCCCGGCCTCCCACTCGGTGAGGATGCGCTCGGCGCCGGGGAAGTCGCCGGCGTCGCGTCGGCGCGTGGGGATCGTCCACCGCAGGTTCGCCTCGACGGGCGAGGTGGTGAGGTCGAGGTCGTTGCCGTAGAGGCACAAGCCGGCCTCGAGCCGCAGGGTGTCGCGGGCGCCGAGCCCCGCGGGGGTGACCTCGGGCTGGTCGAGGAGGCGTCGGGCGAGCTGCTCGGCGTCGGCGGCGTCGACGGCGATCTCGACGCCGTCCTCGCCGGTGTAGCCCGAGCGGGACACGCCGATCTCGATGCCGTCGACGTCGAACCGGCCGGCCTCCATGAAGAACAGCTCGGCGACGCCGGGGGCCAGGCGGGCCAGGGCGTCGACGGCCCGAGGACCCTGGAGGGCGAGGAGGGCGGTGTCGGTGTGCTCGACCACCTCGATGCCGCTGAGCCGGTCGCGCAGGTGGGCGAGGTCGACGTCGCGGCGTGAGGCGTTGAGTACGAGGCCGAGATGGTCGCCGTTGTTGGTGACCATCAGGTCGTCGATGATCCCGCCGTCGTCGGTGGTCAGGACGCAGTAGCGCATGGCGCCCGGGGCGAGGGTCGTGATCCCGCCGGGGGTGACACGCTCCATCGCCTCGGCCAGCTCGTCGATCGGCGCGCCGCGCAGCGACACGCTCGCCATGTGGCTCACGTCGAACAGCACCGCCGAGGTGCGGCACGCCGTGTGCTCGGCGATCACGCCCTCGAACTGGATCGGCAGTTCCCAGCCGGCGAAGTCGACGAGGCGGCCGCCGAGCTCGGCGTGGAGGTCGCGCAGCGGCGTCGTCCGCAGGACAGGGTCGGAGGGCTGGGACACGTCGGGGACCTCACGCAGGCGTCGGCGATCAGGGAGCCCCTCTGTCGTGGTGCCTGAGAGCTTCGGGCGGACGGGCCCTTTCCCCTTCGGCGGCCGGACTGCAACCGGCTCTTTCCAGAGTGTCAACACCGGGCGGTACGGGGGCCTGAGAGATTCCGGGGCGGTTGCTCCTTCGGCGGGCCCCGGCGCCGGATGCCCGACGCTGCGACCGCTCTCCCACCAGGTGACGGTGACGGGCGCACAGGTTAGCCGATCACTCCGGCGTGTCGGGCATCGATCGCAGCAGCGAGGCCGGATCGAGGTCGATCGCCAGCCACGCCGGCTTCTCCTCGGCCGCCCGGCCGGGATCGGAGGTGGCGATCAGCAGGTTGCCGGCGGCGATCACGTGGTGGAGGAACTCGGTGTGGCTCGGCAGCGAGAACGCCAGCGCGAACGCCGCCTGCACCGGCGAGGTCATCCACACCCCGAGGAGGAACACGTGGCCGTCCTCGAACGGCACGCACATCGCCTCGGTGCGCAGGTCGCCCATGCCTTCCTGGGCATGGACCCGGGCGAGATCGGCGACGTCGGGGTGGGCGCCGGCGTCGATGACCGCCGTCGGGTACTCCACCCCGCCCTCGGCCACGGTGAGGCCCACGTCGAGCACCGGCACCATCTCCGGCTGGGGCACGCGCCCCGCCTCGGACGTGGGGTCGACGTGATCGTTCACCTGGCGACCAGCTCGTCGAAGCGACGGTCGAACTCGGGGGTGTCCCAGTCGAGCGGGGTGATCGTCGACAGCCAGGTGAGCGACACCTTGTCGTTGAGCATGGCGGCGGTGTCGGTGGCCGGGTCGGGGGCCACGCCGGTGTCGCCATAGTCCATCTTCACGTCGAAGCTGCCCTCGTGGCCGGGCTTCGGTTCGAGCAGGACGTTGACCATCGACCGGGTGGGGGTGGCGCCGATGTCGCTCCACTGCCAGCCGGCGAGCTCGTGGGGCTCGACGTTGGGCACGTTGAGGTTGAGCACGCCGACGCCGGGCAGGTCGGAGGCGAGGAAGGCCTCGACGGCCACCGCGGCCACGTCGGCGGCGGTGTCCCACTTCATCTTGGCCACCATCTCACCCCAGCCCTGACCCTCGACGCCCCAGTCGGTGACGGCCTGGCTGACGGCGATGCCGGGGATGCCGCCGGTGCGGCCGGTGAGGCAGGCGCCGATCGTGCCGGAGTGGTAGACCGAGCGGCCGACGTTGGCGCCGGGGTTGATGCCGCTGACGATCAGGTCGGGGGCCGGGCCGAAGGCTCCGAGGCGGGCGTAGAACACACACAGGGCGGGCGGGCCGCTGACCGACCACGCCGTGTCGATGCCCTCGACGTGTTCGGTGTGGACGGCCGGCCGCTCCTCGAAGAGGGCGCCGATGGCGGCCGAGGCCCCGGAGTACTCGCTGTCGGGGGCGATGATCGTCACCTCGCCGAAGGGGCGCATGGCCCGAGCGAGCACGTGGAGACCGACCGAGTCGATGCCGTCGTCGTTGGTCACCATGATGCGCAGCGGATCAGCCATGGTTCGTCACCCTAACGATTCGCGGTGGCGCTCCCGTGACCCCCAGGTGAACTCGCAGGTCAGCGATCGTGATGGCAGACGACCTCGAGCTTCAGGCCGAACGGGTCGAGCCAGAAGGCGGCGTAGTAGGGCTGGGGATACTGCGGGAACATGCGAGGCGCCTCGAGCGAGGTGCCGCCCGTGGTCGTGACCCAATCGTGCACCCGGTCGACCGCCGCCCGGTCGCGCACCATGAAGGCCAGGTGCTGGAGGCCGACGGTGGTGTCGGCGGCGTAGGGCGACGGGTCGCCGACGGTCTCGTAGAAGAAGAGGTAGGTGCCCCGCTTGCCGCCGGCGGGCATGTAGGCGAACTCGTCGTCGGCATCGAGGAACGACTCGAAGCCGACGAGGGGCATCAGTTCCGCGTAGTAGGCGCGGGCCTGCTCGAGATCGGGGACGTTGATCCCGAGGTGCCCGACGACCACCTCGGCTCAGCCGAGGGAACGCAGGAGGCGGAGCGCCTCGGCGGCCATCGTGTCGATGCGGACGCGGTAGGCGTCGATGTCGATGCCCTCCTCGCCCATCACGCCCTTCATGTAGCGGCCCATCACGCCCTCGACGATGGCGGCCAGGCGCCAGTGTTGGAAGGCGCGGTAGTAGTCGACGTTCGACACCTCGAAGCCGGTGCGCTCCTGGTAGCGCTCGACCATCTCGGCGCGGGTCGGGAACCCGGGCTCGGTGGTCGGGAAGGCCACCGCCGCGGTGTCGACCTTCTCGTCGGGGTGGGCCCAGTTGTTGAGCAGGTAGCCGACGTCGGCCATCACGTCGCCGAGGGTGCACAGCTCCCAGTCGAGGACGCCGGTGACCTTGCCGCCGACCGGGTCGACGAGCAGGTTGCCGAAGCGGTAGTCGCCGTGGACGATGCCGGTGTAGCGCTGCTCGGGCTTGGCGTCGGTGAGGAGCTGGAAGGCGTCCTCCATGTCGGCGAGTTCGCGGGTCTTCGACTTCTCCCACTGGGAGCGCCACCGCTTGAGCTGCCGGCCGAGGTAGTCCTCCTTGCGGCCGAGCTCGCCGAGCCCGATGTCGTCGGGATTGGCGAGGTGGAGGTCGGCGAGGACGTCGGCGACGTGGTGCGACAGGGCGACCTTGGTGGCGTCGTCGGGGACGTGGGCGCGCACCTCCTCGTCGGAGTGGAGGACCTCGCCTGCCACGTGGCTCATCACGTAGAACGGGGCGTCGTTGACGCTCTCGTCCTCGCACAGGCCCAACGCCCGGGGCACCGGCACGTCGGTCTGGCCGACGCCGGAGATGATCCGGTGCTCGCGGCTCATGTCGTGGGCGGTGGCGAGCACGGCTCCGAGGGGCGGCCGACGCAGCACGTAGTCGGTGCCGTTGGCGTCGGTCACCCGGTAGGTGAGGTTGGAGTGGCCGCCGACGAGGAGGAGGTAGCGGTAGGGGCCCTGGGCGCCGTCGATGTTGGCGTCGAGCCAGGCGGAGACCGCGTCGACGTCGATCCCGCGCACGGTGCTGGCAGAGGTGCTGTCGCTTGTCACCCGGCCAGTCTCACCCACCGTCGCCGCCAGCACCAAGACGCGTCCGACGCTCGCGTGACCCTCCGGGGGCCGGGACCCTCCAGTAGCGTTGGACGGATGCGTCGCCCCGGCCGCCTCGCCACCCTGGTGGTCGCCCTTGTCGTCGCCCTGGCGGCGGCGGCCTGCGTCGAACCCCTGCCGGAGGACGCCGCCGACGGGTCGCCTGCGACCTCGTCACCCGACGCCTCCGACCCGACCGCACCCGGCGACGACCCGCCGGCCGACGACGACGGCACCGAGGGCGAGACGCCGGGCCCCGGCATCGAGGCGGAGCCGTTGCGCCCCGACCTGTCGCCCCTCCTCACCGATGCGCTGGCCCAGATCGGGGGCCGGTGGGGCCTGTCGCGGGGCCACGAGGTGGCCGTCGTCGATCTGGCGACGATGCTCGAGACCGTGGTCGACGGCGGCGGTCCGGTCGTCGGTCAGGACAGCGACGGTCAGGGGAGTGTGGCGGCGACCCAGCCGAGCTGGTCCGACGACGGTCTCCGCCTGGCGTGGAGCACGGCGTCGATCGACGGATCGGCGCCGGCGCAGGTGCGCTGGAACGACGGGTCGGTGCCCTGGGATGCCGCCACCCACGCCGGGGCCGACCTGCCTGCGGCGCCGGCCTTCTACCTCCACTGGGGCGCCGACGCCGTGCTGGCCCTCGCCGCGTCGGCCGACGGGCAGCGGCTCACCACCTTCTACGTCGACGCCGAGGAGCGGGCGTTGCCGGTGGCCGAGGGGGCGCCGACGGCCCTGTCGTGGTCGCCGGACGGCAGCCGCGCCCTGATCGGCACCGACCTGGCCTCGGTCGGCCTGTTCGACCCGGCGACCGGTCGGGCCGCCGTCGACCCCCTGGTCGCCACGGGCGCCCGGTTCTCGGTGCCCGCCTGGACCGACGACCGCACCTTCGTCGTCCGGGTCGGCGACCGACTGGTGCGGATGTCGGCGGCCGGCGAGGAACTGACGGAGCTGGCCCGCCTGGACGGCCCGATGCGCATGGTGGCCACCGCCGACGGCTCGAAGATCGCGTTCGCCGGCTTCCTGGAGGGCGAGGACACCTCGCTCGCCAACCCACCGTTGCGCATCCTCGACGTCACCGAGGGCGACCTCACGACCGTGACCGAGTCGCTGGTGGCGGCCTGGGAGTGGAGCGCCGACGGCACCCGGCTGGCCTACCTGGCCGACGCGTCGGTCGAACGGATCAGCACCGTGTCGTTCCAGACCAGCCGCGACGACGACGGGGCCGATCCCGACGACGCGCCGGGCAGCGACCAACCGGGCGGTGACGAGCCGGGCGGTGACGACCCCGCCGAGGAGCCGGGGGAGCCCGACGCCGGCCCGGGGGCCATCGCCGACCCCCTCCAGTTGTTGCTGTCGGGCCAGGAGTTGCGTTGGCACTTCTTCGTCGACGGCGCCCTGCAGAGCGCCACCTCGCCGTTCGTGCCGACCGCGGTCGACGCCGGCTCCTACCTTCCGTTCTTCCAGCAGTACGCCGTCAGCCACGCCCGCTGGTCGCCCGACGGACAGGCGTTCGCATTCGCCGGCACCGTCGACGCCGACGGTGCCGGTTCGGACGGTGACGGGACGGGTGACAGCTCGGAGGCGACGAGCGGCGCCCACGTGCACTTCGTCGACACCCTCGCCGAATCGTTCTGGGTGACGCCGGCCGACGTCGTGTTCTGGAGCCCGAACGGCGGTGGCGGGGCCGGCGACTCGCCGGCCTAGAAGATCACCCCGCAGGCGGCGCTCGGCGACCACCCCAGGAGGGCGTCGGCCGTGTAGAGGGCGCCGGCGGTTCGCTCGACGACGCGACCCGTCGCCGCCAGGTCGCTGGCGCTCACGGCCCCGAGCAGGAGGGAGCCGGCGCCGGCGGCGCTCACCGTGAGGTCGGGAGCGGCGTCGGTGGGGTGGGCACCGAGATCGGAAG
>JBPEXC010000197.1:0-2182 GCA_052032035.1 Acidimicrobiales bacterium
GCGGCCCCTGTCGCAGCCTGCTCGGCTGCCACCTCGTCGACGATCCGCCCGCCGGGATCGACGACCTCGCGGTGCTCGCCGCCTACGACGACGACCTCCGACGACTCGTCCTCGCCCTCAAACGCGACGGCCGGCGCGACCTCGCCCGCGCCATCGCCCGGCCCCTGGCCGAGGCCGTGGTGGCCGCCGGCCTGCGAACCGACCTCGAGGTCGTGACCTGGGTGCCGTCGGCCCCCGAACACCGGCGGGTGCGCGGCTTCGACCAGGGCCGGCTGCTGGCCCGGGGCGTCGCCCGTCGACTCGACCTGCCGGCTCGGCGCCTCCTCGGTCGCCGGGGCGGCACCCGACGCGGCCTCGACGCCGTGCAGCGCCGCGCCGGGCCGACCCTCGGGGCGACGGCGCCCGTGCCGTCGGCGGTCCTGCTCGTCGACGACGTCACCACCAGCGGGGCGTCGCTCGAACGCGCCGCCGAGGCCCTGCGGGCCGCCGGGGCCGAGCGCGTCGTCGCCGTGGTCGTGGCCCGGGCCGCCGCGCAGGCGGACCGCTCAACCGGCAGCTAAGGTTGCCGAGACTGGTGATCCCACACGGAGCTGGGAACCCACAAAGAAAGGGGCCTCGATGGAGGTATCGGTCAGCGGTCGTCACACGACGGTGTCGGAAGCACTCCGGCGGCAAGCAGTGGAGAAGATCGGACGGCTGGACCGTTATCTCTCCGGAATGGACCGAGCCGAGGTCCACTTCTGGGAGGAGAAGAACCCCCGCAAGGAACACAAGGAATTCTGCGAGGTCACGATGGTCGGCCACGGCCACCACGTGCGCACCAAGGTGTCGGCCCCCGACGGCTTCACCGCCATCGACCTGGCGGTCGACAAGCTGGAGCGGCAGCTCCGCAAGCTGAAGACCAAGGTGAAGAACCGCCAGCAGAAGCGCGAGCGGATGAGCCTCGACGCCGAACTCGTGCCCGACACGCTCCTCGGCCTCGACGATGGCGACCACCCCGAGCCGGTCTACAAGATCGTGAAATCGAAGAGTTTCGAGATCGATGCGATGGACGGTGAACACGCCGCGTTGCAGATGGATCTGCTCAATCACGACTTCTACATCTTCATCAATTCCGAGACCGACAAGCCGGCGGTCGTCTACCGACGCGACGACGGCGACGTCGGCATGATCGACATCTCCTAGCTCGCTCGTGTGACCGCTCGCCTCATGCCGCCCTGGTCGCTGCCGACGGGGTGGTATGGAGTGGCTGGCCTCTGCAACCCAGACCCGGGAACGTCCGCTTCGCGTCGCGCTCTGTGATGGGCACGGCGTCTTCCGTCGGCGGCTGCTGATCGCCCTCGAACACGACCCCGACGTGGCCGTCGTGGCCGAGGCCGACGTGCCCGGAGCCCTCGGCTCGGCCCTCGTCGACGCGCCCGCCGACGTGCTGGTCGTCGACCTCGCCAGCCCCGACGGCGACCCCGTCGACGGCATCCGACGGCTCAGCAGCGCCCTTCCCGACGTCGCCATCCTCGGCCTCGCCGGCCCCGGCGACGACGCCGTGCCGGCCCTGCTGGCGGGCGCCGCCGGAGCGATGACCAAGACGGCAGCGCTGCGGCGCGGCGCCGGAGCGATCCGCGAGGTCGCCGCCGGCAACGTCTTCGTCGACCGGCGCGCCGCCCAGTTCCTCGCCCGTCGGGTCGAGGACCACGAACGGCTCGACGGCCTCAACTCCCACCATCTCGAGCTGCTCTACCAGCTCTCGGCCGGACGCTCGATCCGCGAACTCGGCCCCTTCTTCCGGTCCGACGCCATCCGGCTCCAGGCCGACCTGCGCCGCGTGATCGACGTGTTGCGGGCCGACGCCGCCTGAGCCCGACCCCTGCCACGGGTCGTCCGACCCCCACCGGTAGACTCCTCCTCCAGTGAAGCTCCTCGACAAGATCCTGAAGGCCGGCGAAGGCAAGCGTCTCAAGTCGATCCAGGCGGTGGTCGCCCCGATCGACGCGCTCGAGAGCGAGTTCGCCGCGCTCAGCGACGACGCCCTGGCCGCCAAGACCGGCGAGTTCCGCTCGCGACTCGACCAGGGGGCCGACCTCGACGACCTGCTCTTCGAGGCGTTCGCCACGGTCCGCGAGACGGCGCGCCGTGAGATCGGACAGTTCCACTACCCGGTCCAGCTGATGGGCGGCGCCGCCCT
>JBPEXC010000198.1:0-4669 GCA_052032035.1 Acidimicrobiales bacterium
GCCAGCCGTCGGCGAGCACCGCCCCCGGGGTGAAGGGCCCGAGCGCCGCGCTGAGGCCCACCGCCACCGCCGCGCCGACGGCGACGGGCACCGGGCGCAGCGACTGGGCCAGCGACCATCGCAGTTCGCCGGCGATCAGGGTCAGCAGCGTCGGGCCGCTCGGTCCGGGCGCCGGCGGGCGCGCTCCGCCCCGCGAGCCGTTGCGTGAGCGACGACGAAGGGCGGCGACGACGGAGGCGAGAGGGGTCACGGGCAGGCGGGGTGGACGACGAGGGCGACGGTAGCGGTCTCACCGCCACCCGGGATGACCGCGTCTACACTGACGAACGCATGTTCGCAGCCGCCGTCGACCTCAACCCGCAGCAGCGGGCCGCCGTCCACCACGACGGGACACCCCTCCTGATCGTCGCCGGCGCCGGCACCGGCAAGACCAAGACGTTGGTCACCCGCGTCGTCCGCCTGATCGAGGACGGCGTCGACCCCCGACGCATCCTGCTCCTCACGTTCACCCGGCGCGCCGCGGCGGAGATGACCGGCCGGGTGGCGGCGGCCACCACCGACCGTTCCGCCGAGCAGGTGTGGAGCGGCACCTTCCACGCCGTCGCCAACCGTCTGCTCCGCGCCCACGGCGCCACCGCCGGCCTGCCGTCGGGGTTCACGGTGCTCGACCAGGGCGACGCCACCGACCTGATGGGCATCGTCCGCACCGACGAGGGGTTCGGTGAACGCTCGAAGCGGTTCCCGAAGAAGGAGACCGTCGCCGGCATCTACAGCCGCATGGTCAACGCCCAGCGCAAGCTCGGCGACGTGCTCGACGACGACTACCCCTGGTGCGCCGACCACGCCGACGATCTCAAGACGATCTTCACGGCCTACACCGCCCGCAAGCGGAGCCACCAGGTGCTCGACTACGACGACCTCCTGCTGTTCTGGCGTGCCCTCACCACCAGCGCGGCCGGCCCGGTGCTGCGTGGCCTGTTCGATCACATCCTGATCGACGAGTACCAGGACACCAACCCGATCCAGAGCGACATCGTGCGGGGTATGGCGGGTGGAGGCAGAGCCGGCGAAGCCGGTGGGGGTGCCGCGGTGTGCGCGGTCGGCGACGACGCCCAGGCCGTCTACGGGTTCCGTTCGGCGACGGTGGCCAACATGTGGGCGTTCGCCGACCACTTCGAGGGCGCCACCACGGTCACCCTCGAACAGAACTACCGGTCGACCCCGCAGATCCTCGACGTCGCCAACGGGGTGCTCAACGACCAGCCGGGGGAGTCGCCGCATTTCGCCAAGGAGTTGTGGTCGACCCGGCCGGCCGGTTCGCGGCCCGGCCTGGTCACCCATCACGACGAGGGCGCCCAGTCGCGTGCGGTGTGCGAGGCGATCCTCGACGCCCGCGAGCGCGGCATCGAGCTGCGCGACCAGGCGGTGCTGTTCCGGGCCGGCCACCACAGCGACCACCTCGAGCTCGAACTCACCCGGCGCGACATCCCGTACGTGAAGTACGGGGGCCTCAAGTACCTCGAGTCGGCCCACGTGAAGGACCTGCTGTCGCTGCTGCGCATCCTCGACAACCCGAGCGACGTGTTGGCCTGGCACCGGGTGCTCGGCTCGATGGAGGGCGTCGGCCCGGCCACCGTCCGCCGCCTGTGCGACGAGCTGGGCGTTGGGGACGACACCGACGGCGACCCGCTGCTGCGGTTCGTGGCCGGCGATGGCAAGGTGCCCGGTCAGGCCCGCGACGCAGCCGACGAGCTCCGGGCCGCGTTCGCCGACTGCCGGGGCGACGGCGAGACCGGCCCCTCCCCCGCCGATCAGGTCGACCGGCTCACGGGCTTCTGTCGCCTCGTTTTTCCCAACCGCTACGACAACGCGGCGGCTCGGCTGGCCGACATCGACCAGCTGTCGGCGACCGCCTCGGCTTACCGGAGTCGGTCGCGGTTCCTCACCGAACTCACCCTCGATCCGCCGGCCCGCACCGGCGACCGGGCCGGCGAACCCCACCTCGACGACGACTGGCTCACCCTGTCGACGATCCACTCGGCCAAGGGCGCCGAGTGGCGGGGCGTGCACGTGCTCCACGCCGCGGACGGCAACATCCCGTCCGACATGGCACTCGGCGACCCCGACGGCCTGGCCGAGGAGTTGCGGCTCCTCTACGTCGCCCTCACCCGGGCCCGTGACGAGCTGACCGTGCACGTGCCGCTGCGGTTCCACGTCAACCGTCACGGCCTCGACGACCGCCACCTCTATGCCCAGATGAGCCGCTTCCTCGAGCCGGTGCGCGACCGCTTCGACGAGGGCACCAGCCGAGCGACCGAGACCGACGCCGAGATCATCGACCTCAACGGGGTCGGCGTCGCCGACGAGGTCGACACCCTGCTCGCCTCGCTCTGGGACTGAGGCAGGATCATCACGTGGAGCTGGCCCACTTCGACGTCGCCGACGACCTCGATCTCCGATCGACGGTCAAGGGTGCGAAGACACCGGTCACCGTCGGCCCCGGCGAATCGTGGTGGTCGACCCGCACCCCCGACGGCCCGGGCACCCTCCAGCTCACCCGCCGTTCGGCCACGAGCATCGAGGCCGCGGCCTGGGGCCCGGGGGCCGGTTGGCTGCTCGCCCAGACGCCCGCCCTGCTCGGCGAGCGCGACGACCTCGACGGGTTCACCCCGCCCCGCCCCCTGCTCGACCTGTGGCGCCGCCGACCCTTCCGCCTCGCCCGTACCGACCGCCCGTGGGATGCGCTGGTCGGCGCCGTGTTCGGTCAGAAGGTGCAGACCTTCCATGCCACCCGCAGCCGTCGCGCCCTCGCCCGCCGCTTCGGTGAGCGTGCACCCGGGCCGCGCACCGCGTGGCTGTTGCCCCCGCCCGAGCGGGTGGCCCGCATGGGCTACGCCGACTTCCATCGGCTGGGCGTCGAACGCAAGCGGGCCGAGTCGTTGATCCGCGCAGCCCGCGAGTTGGTCCGCTGCGACGAGTTCGCCGGCTGGGAGGCCAGCGACGCCGTCGCCCGGCTGGAGACGGTGCGCGGCATCGGGCCGTGGACCACCGCCCTGGTGGCGGCCACCGCGTGGGGCGACGCCGACGCCGTGCCGGTCGGCGACTACCACCTGCCCAACACCGTGGCGTGGGCGTTGGCCGGCGAGGCCCGAGCCACCGACGAGCGCATGCTCGAGCTGCTCGAACCACACGCCGGCCACCGGTGGCGGGTGGTGCGGTTGGCCAAGGCCTCGGGGTCGGCGCCGAAGTACGGGCCCCGGTTGGCCCTGCGCGGCGACGGCCTCCACCTCGGCTCCTGACGCCGAGCCGCCAGGTTGCGCGGTGCCACCTCGGCGCGCGGGCCGGCACCGCGTCGCCGCCGGAGTCGATCTGACAGCAACCCTCGGGGTTCGTAGGGTGCCGCCCATGACGTCCGGCACCTTCCACCCCGACATGCGCTTCGGTGCGTTCCTCGCTCCCCACCACCCGGTGGGTGAGAGCCCGACCCTGTTGTTCCAGCGTGACCTCGAACTCGTCACCCTGCTCGACAAGCTCGGCTACGAGGAATTCTGGTGCGGAGAACACCACTCGAGCGGGTGGGAGATGATCGCGTCGCCCGAGATGTTCCTCGCCGCCGCCGGCCAGGTCAGCTCGCGGATCAAGCTCGGCACGGGCGTGGTGTCGCTGCCCTACCACCACCCCTTCAACGTCGCGCAGCGCATCGTGCAGCTCGACCACATGACCCAGGGCCGAGCGATGTTCGGCTCCGGGCCCGGCGCCCTGCCGTCCGATGCGTGGACCCTCGGGATCGACCCGATGGTGCAGCGCGACCGCCAGGACGAGGCGATGGGCGTCATCATCCGCCTCCTCCGTGGCGACGACCGCTTCAGCTACGAGAGCGACTGGTTCACCCTGCGCGACGCCGAGCTGCAGCTCCTGCCCGTGCAGCGCGATCTGCCGATGGTGACCGCGTCGTCGGTCAGCCCGTCGGGCATGACGATCGCCGGCAAGTACGGCATCGGCGTGCTGTCGATCGCGTCCAACTCCTCGGCCGGCCTCACCGCGCTGCCGACCCAGTGGGGGTTCGCCGAGGAGGCCGCCGCAGCGAACGGCACCAGCGTCGACCGCGCCAACTGGCGGGTGATGATGAACTGGCACATCGCCGAGAGTCGTGAGCAGGCCCGCGAGGAGGCCGTCGACGGACTCCAGCGATGGAACAACGAGTACACGGCGTGGACGCTCGGCCGTCCCGGTGCCGTCGAGGTCGACGACAAGTGGAAACTGCTCGACACGATGACGTCGACCGGCGCCGCGGTGATCGGCACCCCCGACGACTTGATCGAGGCCGTGCGCACCCTGCAGGACGTCACCGGCGGGTTCGGTGTGGCGATGGGCTTCGTCCACGACTGGGCCAACCACGACGCCACCCGTCGCTCGTGGGAGCTCGTCGCCCGCTACGTGGTGCCCGAGGTGCGCGGGATGATGCAGCGCCAGCGTGCGAGCCAGCAGTTCCTCCACGACAACCAGGAGCAGCTGATGGCCGGTGCGGGCGCTGCCGTGATGGCCAAGATCAACGAACACGAGGGCGCCCGCGGGGCCCTCGAGGAGACCCGGGCCCGTCGCCGGGCCGCCAAGGAGGCTCGCGCCGCAGCGGCCGACGACAGCGCGTTCCGCCCCGGCGCCGGCCTCG
>JBPEXC010000199.1:0-6209 GCA_052032035.1 Acidimicrobiales bacterium
CAGGGTCACCCCGCCCGGCTCGTCGACCGCGTCGAGGGCGAGGCGACCGACCCCGGCGGCGTCGGTGCCCAACCAGCGGGCGACGGTGTCGGTCACCTTGGTGGCGTTGAGGGTGCAGACCAGCGGGAGGAAGCCGCCGGTGGCGTCGGCGAACCCCGCGACGTTGCCCGAGGGGTCGGTGGTCGGCGTGGCCGACGCGGCGAAGGCCACGCCGGAGGTCCCGAGCGAGATGGCGACGTCGCCGGAGCCGAGGCCGAGCCCGAGCGCCGCCCCCATGTTGTCGCCGGTGCCCGGACCGACGACCACGCCGGCCGGCAGGCCCAACGCGGCGGCGGCCGCGTCGGTGATCGTCCCGGCTGCGCTGTCCGGCCCGAGCACGGTCGGCACCGCCAGACGGGCTGCGTCGGCGCCGGCCAGGGCGAGCAGTTCCGGCCGCACCTCGTCGGCCACCGAGTCGTACCAGCCCGACCCCGATGCGTCGCCCCGGTCGGTCACGTGTCGGCCGGTGAGGCGCCAGGTCAGGTAGTCGTGGGGCAGCATCACCAGCTCGGCGCGGGCCAGCAGCTCGGGCTCGTGCGCGGCCACCCACGCCAGCTTGGTGATCGTGATCGACGGCACGGGCACCGTCCCGGTCCGGTCGGCCCACGCCTGGGGTCCGAGCTCGGCGACCAGGGCGGCCGCCTCCGGCGCCGAGGTCGTGTCGTTCCAGAGCTTCGCCGGCCGCACCGGCACGCCGTCGCCGTCGAGGAGCACCAGCCCGTGCTGCTGGCCGGCCACCGACAGGGCGACCACGTCGCCTCGCACCTCGGCGGGCACTGCGCCGCTCGCGGCGACCAGCGCCTCCCACCACGCCGCCGGATCCTGTTCGGAGACCGGAGGGGTGGTGGGTGGGTGGGGTGCCGAGCCGGCGCCCAACACCGCGCCGGTGACGAGGTCGCGAGCCTCCACCTTCGTCGATTGGGTCGACGAATCGACCCCGAGGACCACCTGACGAGCCTGCATGGAGCCGACCCTATCCAGGCAGCACGATCGGCCGGACGACGACTGTTCCGCCCGCCCGACGTCGCCTACGATCCCGGGGTACGCCCGGATGGGGATCCCGGGTGTCCCGACGGGGGGAAGGACAGACCACGATGACGAGTCCGGCGGCCACGACCGAGGCGCTCGTGAGCGCAGCGAGCGTCGCCCAGCGGCGTGCCACGGCGGCGATCAACACGGCGCTCGTCGAGTCGATCGCCGAGTACGACGGCCTCGAGTCGGTGCTGCGCGTGCTCCGGAGCGAGTTCGGGTGCGCCGAGGCCAGCCTGATGCTCTACGACGCCGACGACGACGCCCTCGTCCTCCAGCGTCCGTCGTTCGGCATCGAGGATCTCGACGTGCTCCACGACTACCGGATCGCCATCGCCGACGGCGGCCACTCGGTCGGGGTGTTCCAGACCGGCGAGACCCGCCTGGTCAACGTGACGACCGACAGCGACGTGATGCTGCAGCGACATGTCGAGTTCCTCGGGCTCGACAACGCCGTGTCGGCCCGCCTCAGCGACGGCCATCGGCCGATCGGGGTGCTCCACGTCCTCAACCGGCCGGGCGGGTTCGAACCGATGCACCTCGACCTGCTCGACCTGGTCGCCCCGCTGGTCTCGTTGTGGCTCGCGGCGCGGCGGATCGGCAGCGGGCGGCGCAAGAACGACCGGCGCGTCAGCGAGCTCCTCCGGCTCCACGAAACGCTCACCGGGGTCGTCGCCGACCGGCTCGGTAGCGACGCCCTCACCGACCTCGTCGCCCAGCACCTGGCCGAGCGCCGCGAACTCGGCGCGATCCGGGTGGCGGTGGTGACGCTCGAGGGGCAGCGCCCCAGGGGCCGTGCCGAGAGCGACCGGTTCCGGCGTCGGCTCCTGAGCGCGCTCGAGGCGTTCCATCGCCAGGGGTTCGCCGTCCCGTGGCGACGCCAGATGGTCGTGGTGATGCCGGCGGGATCCGCCGACGAGGACACGACGCGAGCGCGGCGCCTCCAACAGGACCTGGGCGACACCGTCGCCGGGGTCGGCCTCAGCTCGGTCGTCGACCTCGACACCGTCGAACGCGGCCTGGCCGAGGCCCGCCATGCGGGCGAGATGGTGAGCCGCCTGCCCGGTGCCGGACCTCGCTGCTACGAGCAGCTCGATCTGCTCCGGCTCCTGCGCACCGACGCCGGCGGCGGCCTCGAGGGTGGCCCCGCCGACTTCGCCGACGAGGTGCTCGGCCCGCTGCTCCGCCACGACGCCGCCCAGTCGGCCGATCTGGTCGACACGCTCCGGGTGTGGTCGACCTGCGACTACTCGATCACCGACACCGCCGCCGCCCTCGAGGTGCACCGCAACACGGTGAAGTACCGGATGCGCCAGATCCGGGAGCTGCTCGGCTACGACCCCTCGGCCAGCCCCCATCGGCTCCGGGTCGAACTCGCGCTCCAGGTCGAGAGCGTGCGCACCTGACGAGATCGATGTCACTTCCTGGTGACAGGGGTTGCGAGCAGCCATGATGTTGCGGTGACCAACACGAACTCCTCCCCCAACGACGGCGCCGACGCGCTGTCGATCGACCGTCTCTTCTCGGTGTCGGGCAAGGTTGCCCTCGTCACCGGCGGCTCCCGCGGCATCGGCGAGATGATCGCCGCCGGGCTGCTCGCCAACGGCGTCAAGGTCTACATCAGCTCCCGCAAGGCCGACGTGTGCGACGCCACGGCCGCCCGACTCCAGGACACCTACGGCGGCGAGTGCATCTCGGTCCCCGCCGACCTGTCGACGATGGAGGGCGTCGCCGTCGTCGGCGATGCGATCGCCGACGCGGAGGAGCGCCTCGACATCCTGGTCAACAACGCCGGTGCCTCCTGGGGCGCTCCTCTCGAGTCGTTCCCCGAGGCCGGCTGGGACAAGGTGATGGACGTCAACGTGAAGGGCGTGTTCTTCCTCACCCAACGGCTGGTCGGCCTGCTCGAGGCCGCCGGATCGGCCGACGACCCGGCGCGGGTGATCAACATCGGCTCGATCGACGGCCTCCACACGCCGGCCTTCGAGACGTTCAGCTACGGCCCGTCGAAAGCGGCGGTGCACCATCTGACCCGGCAGTTGGCCGGGCAGCTGGCCTCGCGCCACATCACGGTCAACGCCATCGCGCCGGGCCCGTTCCCCACCTGGATGCTGTCGACCGGGGTCGGTACCGGGGGCGACGTCGAGGGCACCGATTGGGACGTGATCGGCCGGGGCAACCCGAGCGGCCGCGTCGGCTCGCCGGAGGACGTCGCCGGCATGACGTTGTTCCTGTGTTCGAGAGCGGGTGCCTACACCGTCGGTCAGGTGATCGCCCTCGACGGCGGCATCGTCGCCTCGAGCTGAACGAGCTTGGCCCACAGATCCTCGGTCCACAGCCGGTTGTCGAGGCGGGTGAACACCCGGATCGAGCGGGCGCCGGGCCGATCGGTGTAGCCACCGTCGGTGGTGAGGCCCGGACACGGCCTCACCACCCACTCGCAACTGGCGGGTCCGGGTTCGAACGAGGTCCACAGGGCGGTGAGCAGGACCAGCGGGTTGTCGCCCATCACGTAGGTCTCCCCCAGCGACAGGCCGTGCGCCGTCGCCATCTCGACGACGGCGATCGGGGCGTCGTGGAGGTGGGTGCCGAGGGCGCCGACGCCGCGCATCCGCGTGGCGAGTTCGGCGAACGAGACGATGGTCTGGCGGTAGGTCGGGCGGGGCACCTGCCACAGATCCAGCTCGCTGTCCTCGAAGACGACCTGGGCCGCGATCGGATCGATGCGTTGGTTGTACTCGAGTCCCTCGCCGCCGGGCAGCGGGTGGTGGAGGTCGGGATACTCGCCCCCGCCGATCCACACGACGGTGAGCCGATCGGCGATGGCCGGCTCGAGCAGGTAGGCCGACGCGATCTCGGTGAGGCCGCCGCCGCAGGTGACGAACAGGGGCAGGTGGCTGTCCTCCCGCATCGCCTCGACGACGATCCGGCGGGCCGACTCGCTGTCGACCGGCGTGGCACGGTCGACGAGCCCCACCTCGGCGCCGGCGACGATCGGCACCTCGCCGCGGCCGCAGAGTTCGGCGACCGTCGCCGCCTTCGCCGCGCCGTTGGCGGCGCTCCTCCCCGAAGGGTCGAACGGATCGTCGACCCGCAGGTGGGAGCTGAGGACGAAGGGCACCTCGACGCTCGGGCTGAGCAGGAGGTGGGCGAGCTGGACCAAGCCGTCGGGGTCGCCGCCGTAGTCGTTGTCGCTGATCACCCGGAGGCGGGCCGCGCTCATGCTCGGGCCGTCTCGCTGAACCGGTCGAAGCGCAGCTCGCCCGACGTGCAGTAGGGGCCGACGACCCGGCCGGTGAACGAGCAGGCGGCCTCGGCGCTGAGGTAGCGCCCGTCGTGGGTGGCGAGCTCGTGGCGGGTGCCGGCGGCGTCGATGGCCACGAAGCTGATCCGGTCGCAGGTGGCGAGGTTCATCATCGTGTCGGAGCCGAGCATCGAGTCCGCGTCGGCCTGGTCGAAGCCGCCGTCGACGGTGGCGATCTCGAGCCGGAGCTCGACCGGTCCCGGGGCGATCTCGACGCTGGTCTCCTGCCGGAAGGTCGGGATGGCGGCCCGGGCGGTGACGGTCGGCGGTGCGACGGTGCCGTCGACCTCGACGTCGTAGTGGGTCTGCTCGTCGTAGCGGAGCGACAGGCCGCCGATGCCCGCCGACGGTTCGAGCACCGCGGTCGACACGATGCTGTCGTCGTGTTGTTGGCGCCGACCGACGAAGGTCGGACGAGGGTCGTCCATCGAGGCCCCGTCGCCGCCCAACACCAGGCTCCCGGCCTCGACGGTCGACACGGCCGTCGGGTGTCGGCGCACACCGACCCACGACCGATCGAGGTCGCCCGCGCCGGCGGCGTCGAAGTCGTCGGTGAAGTCGGCGGGCGATCGGCCCTCGGTGAGCTCGACCGGGTCGACGACCGGCCAGCCGTCGACCCACTCGACGTGGGTGCCGAAGGTCTGGCGCCCGAGCGGCGAGAACGACCGGGTCATCCCGCGGGTCCGCATGCCGAGGAGCACCATCGACCAGCTGCCGTCGGGCGCTTCGACCAGGTCGCCGTGTCCGGTGTTCTGCACCGGGCGGGCCGTGCTGCGGGCGCTGAGCACCGGGTTGGCGGGGCAGCCCTCGAACGGACCGTCGGGGGTGGCGGCTCGGGCGATCGACACGGTGTGACCGCGCTCGGTGCCGCCCTCGGCGATCATCAGGTACCACCACTCGCCGATCCGGTAGAGGTGGGGCGCCTCGGGGAACATCAGGCCGGTGCCCGACCACATCGAGCGTGGATCCTCGAGCGACTCGCCGGTGCTCAGGTCGACTCGCACCTGCTGGATCCCGAGGTGGGTCCCGGCCGCCGGGCCTCGAAGGACGAGCCCGGAGTAGGTGACGTAGCAGGTGCCGTCGGCGTCCCAGGCGAGGTCGGGGTCGATGCCCTCCACGCCGGGAAGCTCCAGCCCGTCGCTCCACGGTCCCGCCGGGTCCTCGGCGGTGTACACGCGCGTCCCGATCCCGGCAGCGCCGACGATCACGTGGAACAGGCCGTCGTGGTGCCGGATCGTGGGCGCCCACATGCCCATGTTGGTCGGCACGTGCGTGGCGTCGAACTGCTCGGTGCGTTCGATGACGTGGCCGATCAGCTCCCAGCCGTCGAGGTCGGTCGAGCGGTAGACGGGCAGCCCGGGCACGTACTCGAAGGTCGAGGTGACCATCAGGTAGTCGTCACCGACCTTCACGATCGAGGGGTCGGGGTTGAAGCCGTGGATCAGTGGGTTCGGCAGGCGCACGGGGGATCTCCGAGGGTTGCGGGGTGCAGGACGGACGGGGCGGAACTGGTCGCCGCCGCCGTGGGACATCGTCACGAGATGGCGTCGGACGATGCGCTGGATCCCACGGCGGGCGGGCGACCTCTCTTGGGGAGAGCTGGGCTGGCTGGCGCGGTCAGTCGGTGCGGTCAGTCGGCGAGGGCGGCCGAGATCGACCCGGCGGCGGCCCGGCGGGCGGCGCGTCGCTCGGCCTGTCGGTCGGGGTCGGCGACCGGGGCCGCCATCAGGAGCCGCTTGGTGTAGGGGTGCTGCGGGTCGCCGGTGACCTGCTCGCCGTCTCCCCACTCGACGATCTCGCCCTGGTACATCACGGCCACCCGATGACTCAGGTAGCG
>JBPEXC010000002.1:0-4654 GCA_052032035.1 Acidimicrobiales bacterium
GGCGACGAGGCCGAGGGCCTCGACGACGGCGGCGTCGACCGGCACCGCGATCGTGCGTGGGGCCGCGGCGGGACCGGGTCGGACGTCGCCGACGAGCACCGGACGGCCGGGGGCGAGAGCCACGGCGGCGATGCCCGTCGGTGCCGGACCGTCGACCACGTGCTCGCCGAAGGGGTGATCGATCGACACCGACACGCGGGCGAGGTCGTCGACGGTCACCGGCGCCCCGATCGGGACCGGATGGGCCACGACCCACACCTCTTCGGTCGCCCCGGACCGCCACAGGATCGTGGCGGTGGCGGCCAGGGCGACGAGGCCGGCGAGCGCGGTGAGGAGCCGGGGGACGGTGAGGTGGGCCCGGAGGCCGAGGCGGAACTGCTGCACGAGGCCGACGGTACGGACCGACCTCGCTGACGGACGAGGGGGACCGGTCCCCATCCCCCGCAGAACCGAGGGCACATAGGACGCAACGAACGCAAAGGAGCGCTCGCCCTGTCAGTGGCGGGGCGCTAGCCTTTCGGCATGCCTCTCGACAACGATGGCTTCGAGGCAGTCCGGCAGGCGTATCCCCCGATTCTCACCACCGCCCAAGTCGCCGAACTGCTCGATCTCAATCCACGCACCGTCCTCACGATGGCCAACGACGGTCGGCTGCCGGCCAGCCGCCTCGAGGGATCGCGAAAATTCCACTTCCTCCTCGAGGACGTGATCAGCACGCTGAAGAGTCACCGGGTGGCGCCGGCGACACAGGTGCCGGTCGACTGACGCGTCGGGTCCGGCGCGACTCAGTCGAGCGTTCGGAGCCAACAGATCGCCGACACGGGCACGAAGCAGGCGCCGGCGATCGTCTCCAGTTCGACGTGGGACGGGCCCGCGGCCACGATCGTGCCCGCCAGGGGCAGGCCGCTCGGACGACCGAGCTCGACCGTCGCGCCTCGGGACGCGAGCTCCCGAGCGGTGGCGAGCAGCGACTCGGGATGGCCGCGGGTCACGCGATGGGCCGAGTCGCCCTCGCGCGTGACCGACAGGGCGGTCACCGTGTCGAGACCGACGGCGACGGCGCCGCCGCCGGTGTCGATCGTGGTGAGCTCGACCCCGACGTGGTCGATCGTGCCCTCGACGTCACCGGCGAGGGTCTCGAGCCGTACGTTCGACCCCTGCCGACCCTCGTCGACCAGGACGTCGACGAGGGAGCGCGTGGAACGTTCGAGTTCCGCTTCCATGGCCTCGACCTCGGACGACACGTCCCGGAAGTCGTGCCGCCAGCCCGGGACACCGTCTTCAGTCACGCCTGCACCATCGTCGCCTTCGGAGGGCGACTTGAAGGTTTCGATCCCGAGCGTCGGCCGGTCAGTCCCGCCGGTCGCGATCGTCGTCGCGACCGCGGTCGTCGTCCCACGACTCGCGCCACTCCTCGACGGCTTCGTTCCACCGCTCCCGCCGCTCGCGGCGGCGTTCGCGCCATCCGTCCCACCAGTCGGTCGACGTGGTCGTGGCCTGGGTGGTCGGCACCGCCGTCGTGGGGGCCGCGGTCGTCGGTGCCGTGGTCGGCGCCGGTGTCGTGGGCGCAGCGGTGGTGGGTGCGGCGGTCGTGGGTGCGGCGGTCGTGGGCGCAGCCGTCGACGGCGCGGGGGCCGGGGCGGTGCTCGGGGCCGCCGGCGCCTGGGTCACCGGCGGCTGGGTCGTCGGTGCCTGTGTGGTCGGCGCCTGTGTTGCCGGCGGACGCGTCGTCGGTGGCCGGGTCGTCGGAGGCGCCGTGGCGACGCTCGACGTCGGCGCCGCCGTGGTCTCGGTCGACGGCAGCGTGATCTGGGCGACGTAGGTCGACGGCACGAAGGCCTCGGTGGTCGTCGTCGACGACCTGGCCGGCGCCTCGGTGGTCGTCGTCGCGGGTGCGGCGTCGAGGTCGTCGACGGGCACGGCGATCGCCGAATCGCTGTCGGGCGGTTCGGCGGCGAGCACCGCGAACTGCACCCCGATCAGACAGATGAGGACGGTGAAGACCACCTCGGCTCGCCGCCGGATCAGCATCTCGCCGAACGCGGCGGCTGCCGGACGCCAGGCACCACTCATGTCGCGCGCTCGTTCGTGCTCATCGATCGCCTCCGCTCACACCCCTGCCGCCGCAGGGTCCACACCCCACCGACCGTAGTGGCCCGACGCCCTCCGCGGGCCCGTCGTGGGTGATTCTCCCCGACCGGTAGGGCGCGGCGCCCCACGAGCAGACCCGGCATCCGGGTCGGAATGCGATCGACGATCCACCGGTTTGGCAGTCCATGGCGACCGTCACCGCTGAACTCACCGAGAACTACCGGGTCGACCTCACCAACGGTGTCCACCGTTGGCGGGCCGACGAACCCCACGACCTCGGGGGCGACAACACCGGCCCCAACCCCTACGACCTGCTACTGGGCTCGCTCGCCGCGTGCACGGTGATCACCCTGTCGATGTACGCCCAGCGCAAGGACATCCCGGTCACGTCGATCTCGGCGTCGTACCGGCACGAGAAGGTCCACGTCGACGACTGCGAGCAGTGCACCGACGAGGACGGCTCCACCACCCGCACCGGCATGGTCGACCGCATCACGTCCGAGATCTTCATCGACGGCGACTTCGACGAAGCCACCCGTCGGCGGCTCCACGACGTCGCGGCGCGCTGCCCGGTCCACAAGACGCTCGAGCACGGCGTCGTGTTCGACGAGACGGTCTACGCCGGCTGATCGAACCGGTTGCGGCCCGAGCCCGTCGGGCCCACCCACGCCTCGACGGCGCCGATCCCGGCCGGATCGGCGGTGCAGACCAACACGAGCCGGTCGCCGGCGGCGAGGCGGGTGCCGCCCTTGGCGATCATCGCGGCGCCGTCGCGCACGACGACCCCGACCAACACGCCCTCGGGCACCTCGGCCTGCGCGATCGTGCGCCCGACCAACGGCGAGTCGGCATCGAGGGTGGCCTCGATCAGGTCGACGCCGGCTTCGTCGGCCACCAGGGCCTCGACCTCACCCGCCCGCGACAGGTCGGGCTCGACACCGAGGCGGCGCAACAGCCACGGCCCGACGCTCGACTGGGCGATGGTGGCGACGACGACCACGGTGAAGACGACGTCGAACACGGTGTCGGCGTCGTCGATGCCGCTGGTGATCACCAGCGTCGACAGCACGACGGGCACCGCGCCGCGCAGGCCGAGCACCCCGACGGCCGCCTGGTCCCGGGCGCTGAAGCGCAACGGTGTGAGGGCGGCGGCGACGGCCAGGGGGCGAGCCACGCCGAGCAGGATGGCGGTGATCGCCAACCCGATCCCGGCCACCTCGAGCAGCCGACCCAGGTCGGCGAGCAGGCCGAGGAGGAGGAAGAGGCCGATCTCGACGCCGCCGGCGAGGGCGGTGAGGAACGAGCGGAAGGCGCGACGTCGGCGGGGGGCCTCGACGGCGAGCACGACCCCGGCGATGTAGGCGGCGAGCAGACCCGACCCACCGATCGCCGAGGCCACCCCGTAGGTGAGCACCCCGACGCCGAGGGCGAAGGTGCCGACGAGCCCCTCGGACGGGGCGGGCAGGCGTCGCACGACCGCCGCCCCGAGCGCGCCGAGCGCGGCGCCGGTCACGAGCCCGCCGAGGAGCTGCACGATGCCGAACGCGGCGGCCGCCCACGCCGAAACCGGTTGCGACCAGCTCTGCACGATCGTCAGCGTGAGCAGCATCGCGATCGGGTCGTTGGTGCCCGACTCGATCTTGAGGGCCGACGCGATCCGGGCCGGCAGCGGGGCGCGGCGCAGCAGGTCGAACACCGCAGCGGCGTCGGTCGAGGCGACGACGGCGCCGATCAGCATCGCCGTCTGGACGTCGAGGCCGAGGAGGGCCACCGCCCCGAGGGCGACGACGCCGCCGGTGACGGCCACGCCGACGGTGGCCAGGGCGACCCCGGCCGGAGCCCCGCGCCGAAGGTCGTCGAGCGAGGTGGTGAGCCCGCCCTCGAACAGGATGACCACCAGGGCGGCGACGGCGAGCTGTTGGACGAGCTGCGCGTCGTCGACCACCAACCACCCGGTGCCGCCGCTGCCGACGGCGAGACCGAGGGCGAGGAAGACCAGCGACCCGGGGAATCCGGTGCGGCTGCCGGCGGCGACGAGCACGACGGCCGACACCAGCAGGGATGCCCCGACCAGCAGGGGGGTGTCGACGGGGAACGATCCGTCGATCGTCGCCCCGTCGAGGGGTTGTTCGGCGGTGGACGGAGCGACGACCGCCAACAGGTTCGAGACCGCGATCGTGGCGCCGACGGCGAGGGCGAGCACGGCGATCAGGGCCCGTGCGGCGGCGACGAGTCCGTCCTCCGCGCGACGGTCGAGGGTGTTCTTGGCCGCCACCGAGGCGACCACGCCCACGATGGCGGCGATGCCGAGGCGCCAGCCGTCGGCGAGCACCGCCCCCGGGGTGAAGGGCCCGAGCGCTGCACTGAGGCCCACCGCCACCGCCGCGCCGACGGCGACGGGCACCGGGCGCAGCGACTGGGCCAGCGACCATCGCAGTTCGCCGACGATCAGGGTCAGCAGCGTCGGGCCGCTCGGTCCGGGCGCCGGCGGGCGCGCTCCGCCCCGCGAGCCGTTGCGTGAGCGACGACGAAGGGCGGCGACGACGGAGGCGAGAGGGGTCAC
>JBPEXC010000020.1:0-4345 GCA_052032035.1 Acidimicrobiales bacterium
GACGCCGCCGGCGACCGGTGCCAGATCGGGTTGATCGGCCCACAGCGCCACCCGCAGCGACCCCAGGTCGACGGGCCGGTCGACGCTCGGCAGAGCGGCGCCGGGCACGCCGCCGAAGGCGCCGACCCCGAGGAGGCTGTCGAGGCCGAGCGACAGGTCATCGACCGAGCGCCCCATCGGCCCGACCACGCCGAGGTCGCCGGGGGCGAGCGAGCCCGGGAGGGGCGGGATGTGGCCGCGCAGGCTGAGCAGGCCCTGGGTCGGCTTCAGCCCGTAGACCCCGTTGAAGTGCGACGGCTCGCGAATGCTGCCGCCGATGTCGCTGCCCACCTCGAGGGTGGTGAACCCGCAGGCCAGGGCGACGGCCGCGCCGCCGGACGAGCCACCGGAGGTGCGCTCGGGGTCCCACGGGTTACGGGTGAGGCCGTACACGTCGTTGACGGTCTGGTGGTCGCCGGCGAGGAGCGGCACGTTGGTCTTGCCGTAGACGATGGCCCCGTCGTTCCGCAGCGCGGCGACGGCGTCGGCGTCGTCGGCGGGCACGTGCTCGGCGAGCGCGGGCGAGCCGGCGCAGGTGACGAGCCCCTCGGTCTCGAAGACGTCCTTGAGCGTGATCGGCAGCCCGGCCAGAGGCCCGACGTCCTCGCCGGCCGCCCGGGCGTCGTCCGCGGCCGCAGCCGTGGCACGGGCGCGGTCGACGTCGAGGGCGACGACGGCGTTGACCGTGTCGCCGAACCGGTCGAGGCGGGCGAGCTGGGCGTCGAGCACCTCGGTCGACGACAGGTCGCCGGCCCGCAGGCGGGCCACCAACGTCGAGGCGTCGGCCGCGGTGAGGAGGTCGTCGAGGTCGGACATGGCGCCATCGTGGCGCGCTCTGCGATCGCTGTCGACCGGAGTCGCCGAACCGACGTCCCGGGGAGCGAGCGATGGCGTCGTCGACGTTTGTGCAACCGTCGTGGGGCGCAGGTCCCCCGCCACCCGGCCCACCCGTGGGGTACACCCGCCCATGCAGTCAACGGGTGTTGTCGGCCGACACTTCGACCATGCATCGTGAGGGAGCCCCACCAGCAGGCACGCGCCTGCCGCCACAACTACGGCCCGGGGCGCCTCCGCCCACGGTCGTCACCGGCAGCCGCTGCGAGTCGCCGGCCTCGGCCGCGATCGCCGGCGAGGCCCACCTCCACGTCGGCTGCCCGGGCTGGTGGAGCGGGTTCGACGGCTCGGCCGCCGCCGGCGCGGTGTGCTCGTGTTCCTGCCACGCCTTCGGGGCGGGTTGGCCCGGCTGGGAGGCCCATCCCGAGTACGCGAGCGAGGGCTGAGGCCCGGGGGGAGAGACGACGGGGGACGACGGAGGAGCAGGGTGCGGCGTAACCTGCCGCGGTGACCTTCCTCCGTGACACCTCGATCGAGCCCCGCGGCGACGGCGTCTGGTCGACGCCGATCCGCGACGGCTGGGACATCGGCGGCAACGCCAACGGCGGCTACCTCCTGGCGCTGGCGGCGCGAGCGATGCGGGAGGCGGGCGACCGCCCCGACCCGACGTCGATCACCGCCCACTACCTGCGTCCGGGGACGGCCGGCGACGCCACCACCACGGTGGTCCCGGTGAAGACCGGGCGGCGGTTCGCCACGATGAACGCCACCCTCGCGGACGCGGAGGGACGGCCCGTGATCCAGGTGCTCGGCGCGTTCAGCGATCTGGGCGCCGCCGACGACGGACCCCAGCGGATCGACGCCGCTCCCCCCGACCTCCCCGAACCCGACGACTGCCGCCGGGTCGCGAACGCCGACGGCGGCTTCGCTCCCCCGCTGATGGACCGCATCGACCTACGCCTGCATCCCGACGACGCCCGGTTCCCCGACGCGCCCTCGGGCGAGGCCCGGGTCCGCGGCTGGTTCCGCCTCCTTGACGACGAGCCGATCGACACGATCGCCCTGCTCCTGGCGGTCGACGCGTTCCCGCCGACCGCGTTCAACGCCAAGCTGCCGGTGGCGTGGGTGCCCACGGTCGAACTCACCTGTCACGTGCGGTCGCGGCCGGCGCCCGGATGGTTGCGCTGCGAGTTCACCACCCGGTTCGTCACCGGCGGCTTCCTCGAGGAGGACGGCGTGGTCTGGGATTCGACCGGGCGGCTGGTGGCCCAGTCGCGGCAGCTGGCGCTGCTCCCCCGGGCCTGACGCAGCTGCGCTGCTCGCCCTCGATCAGGCGGGTCGCACCCACCCGAGATCGACCAGCTCCTGCTCCGAGGCGACGTTGACGTCGGTCCGGACCCGGGTGCCGTCCGCGCCCACCAACACCAGCCAGTTGCCGAACAGGGTGCGCGGCTGCAGGTCGACCGTCGGGGCCGGTTCGGCCGGGAGCCGGCGCCGCTTGCCGATCACCATCTTGGCGACGTACTCGTCGCCCATCCGGTAGACCCCGCTCTGCACGGTGCGGATCCCCGAGACCAGCAGCCAGATCAGGGCGAGGGCGAACAGTGGCGGCACCCGACCCGAACTCGCCGTCGCCGCCCGGATCGCGCCGAGGACGAACAGCGCGAAGATGATCGCGACGATGATCTTGCCGCCCCGGGTTGACACGGCGCGGAGGGCGGGGGCGGTGATCTGGTACATGCGGCTCCGGAGGGTACCCGACGGGTGCCCGGGGCGGGGTTCGAACCCGCACGCCCTCTCGGGCAGCCGATTTTAAGTCGGCGGCGTCTGCCAGTTCCGCCACCCGGGCGTCCCCCAACTCTACGCGCCCCGCCCCCGGCGCCCGCTCACCGCTCGCCAGCCAACGCCGTTCACTGGCACGAACAGCCCACATCGGCCTCATTGTCACCAACGTCCCACCCATTCCGGGACATCGGCACCAACAAACCACCCCACCGCCACCGCCCGCTCACCACCGCCGCCGTTCACTGGCACGAACAGCCCACATCGGACTTATTGTCACCAACGTCCCACCACCAACGGGACATCGGTACCAACGAACCGCCGCCGCCGGCGGCGGCCCGATGACTGTCACAGGGCGCGAGCAGGATGGTGGGCGTGGAGATGTGGGCATGAACTCGATCGAGTTCGCAGACCTGGCACGCCGTCTCGGCGATGCCACACGGGCCGCCGGGCACGAGGTGCCGGCGTTCCGCAGCCCGCCGCGCCGGGCCGGCGTGCGACGCACGATCACCCGCCGCAGTGGCTCGGTGCTGATCTCGGTCGCCATCCGGCACCGGCCGGCCGCCGCCGTCGCCGCCGACCTCATCGAGGGCATCGTCGTCGCCAACGACCTGCGGGGCGAGCCGGCCGCCGGGGCACTGCGCGACGAGCTGTGGGCCACCGCCGAGGCCGTGATCGTCGGTAGTCCCGAGACGATCCGCCACTCCCCCGCCCCGGCCGACCGACAATTGGCGGCATGACCGCCGTCCCGCTCCAGGAACGCCTCAACCCGGCGCAGCAGCGCATCATCGACGAACTCGGCTCCACCGACCGGCCGACCTTCGCCGACAACCTGGCCGAGGTGCTGCGATCGGAGCTGGTCGCCGCGCTCGATCCCCTCGTGCGCGAGCGCGACGACCAGGTGTTCGTCTCCAAGCGGGTGCTCAACCTGATCCACGGCTGCGAGCTGCGTCACGTCGCCGAGAACGACGCCGACTTCGAGTGGTCGGTGCCGGCGGCCCGCGGCACGGTCGCCCACAAGGCGATCGAGCTGCTCGTCGCCTGGCGGGGCGAGCCGACCGCCCTCGACCTGGTCGACGACGCCTTCGCCCGCCTCGAGAACGGCGACCGCAACATCGCCGAGTTCCTCCAGCAGCTCGACCGTGCCGACCGTGCAGAGCTCGCCGGTCAGGTCAACGGTTTCGTCAACACCTTCCTCGAGACCTTCCCGCCCCTGAAGCGACAGTGGGCGCCGGTGGCCGAGAGCCGATCTCGGGCGTTCCTGTGCGACGACCGGGTCCGGCTCCAGGGCATGGTCGACCTGACCCTCGGGCGGGCGCGCGGCAACGAGGCGGGCAAGGTCCTGATCGACCTCAAGACCGGCGCGCCCCACGGCGAACACGTCCACGACCTCCGCTTCTACGCCCTGGTCGAGACCCTCAAGCTCGGGGTGCCGCCGCGCCTGCTGGTCAACTACTACCTCGAGGCCGGCGAACCGCGCAGCGAGGCGGTGACCGAGGACCTGCTGTTCTCCACCCTCCAGCGGGTGGTCGACGCCGTCCTCAAGCTGGTCGAGCTGGCCGACGGCCGCGAACCGGCGCTCAGTCCGGGATCGTCGTGCCGGTTCTGCCCTCTCGAGCACACCTGCGAGTCGAGCGTCACGCTGATGACCGACGAGGAGCGGGCCGAGCGAGGCCTCTGAGCTGCGGGG
>JBPEXC010000200.1:0-2281 GCA_052032035.1 Acidimicrobiales bacterium
CACTGTCGCTGTCGTGGCGTGTGGCGCCGTCTCGGTGACCCAACGCTGGGTGGCGGGCCCGGTGTGGGGATTGGGTCGCTGTCGTGGCGCGTGGCGCCGTCTCAGTGACCCAACATCACGCATTCGGGGGACATTTCTCCTGGTGGGCGAGCTGCGACCGGCGCGCCATCCCCGATCGAACCGCAATGTGCAACTAGCGTATTGCCGCGGCGGCCACGGCTCGGTCGGCCGCGCAGGACGTCGATCGACGACTTCGGGCCGAGGAGGGCACAGATGGTGAAGGACGAGAGCACGGCGCACGAGCGTGCGGCGTCGGCGGGACGCGGCACAGGTCGGCTGAAGGGCGTCGTCGCCGTCGTCCTGGCCGTGCTGGCGATCGGACCCGCCACCGCCGCTACCGCCGTCGGCGCCGAGGAAGCCCCACTCGAACCGGTCGAGTCGATCGCCTTCACCGAGCTCGGCACTCGCTCGCCGTTGTCACCGGGGATCGCCCGGCAGCGGCACTTCAGCCTGGGTTTCGACGCCGTCGTTGCCAGCCCCGACGGCTTCGCCCGCGGGGAGTCGCCCGACCCCAACACGCTCGAGGTCACCGAGGTGACGACCGATGGCGAGGTCACCGTCACGACCCTGACCCCGTCGGTCAGCTTCGACGACTACACGCGCGTTCTTCAGCTCACCGAGGACGTCATCCTGGCCGAGGTGCTCGAGAACGACGGGGCGCCGTGGGTCACCGCTGCCACGCCGATGCTCGTCGATCGCGCCACGGGCAACGTGACCGTCGCCCCGACGGCCGACGGCGAGGCGGCCGGCGAGGCCCGGATCTCGCTCGGTGCGACGGTCTTCGTCGGGGCGACGACCGTGCCGATCTGGCGCTCCGTGGTGGCGGGTGCGCTCACCGGTGGCGACGACTTCGAGGACCCCTCACTGTTCCCCGATCAGCTCGCGCCCGTGATGTCGCCCGACGGTCGCTTCGTGGCGATCGGGGCTCGTTGGGAGGACGGCGACGGTGTGCGGCTCGAACTGTGGGTGACCGACACCGTCGGCGGTGAGACCGAGCGGATCGAGATCGACTGCCCCGCGTCGGCGTGCGAGATCGTCGCCGACGCCGTCGCCTCTCGTGCTGGCGAGGCGACGGTCTTCGTCACCGTCTACGAGGTGCTGCCCGGCTTCGGCGGTGCCAGCAGCACCCGGGAGGCAGCGGAACGCTACGCCGTCGACGTCGACACGGGATCGGTCGAGCCGTCGGCGGCGGTCTCGCTGACCTCGCCGAACGGGCGCTGGGCGATCGGACGGGAGGCGACGAGCGGCGAGGTCGACCTCGACCCGTCACGACTGGTGTTGCTCGACCTCGACACCGGACGCGAGCGGCGGTTCGACAGCAACCTCGAGGACTACTACGACGTCGAGCCGATCGGCCTGTCCGACGACGGTCGCACGCTCCGGTACGCCACGAGCTACTTCTGCCCCGATCTCTGCGTCGCCCGCGACGCCTTCTTCGGCACGCTCGACCTGGCGCCGGTGGCCGACGTCACCCGAGGCCCGGCCGAGGATCAGATCCTCCGGCTCTACCGGGCGGTCTTCGGTCGCATCCCCGACGGCGGCGGGTTCGAGTTCTGGGTCGAGCGCTACCGCAACGGCGAGTCGCTGGTGGCGATCGCCGCTGCGTTCGCGGACGCCCCGGAGTTCGCCGCTCGCTACGGCGAGGACCCGACCGACGCCGAGCTGGTGGATGCGCTGTATCGCAACACGCTCGGCCGAGCCGGCGACGCCGGCGGTGTCGACTTCTGGCTCGGACGGCGCGCCGACGGCATGACGGTGGCCGAGCTGCTGGTGTCGTTCGCCGACTCGCCGGAGAACATCGATCGGACCGGGACCCGGGCGCCGCTGTCGGTGGCCGAGGGGCGCGTCCTCCGTCTCTACCGAGCGATGCTCGGCCGGGCGCCTGACGCCGGTGGTCTCGGGTTCTGGGTCGGGCAGTACCACGCCGGTGTGTCGCTGCTCGAGATCGCGCGGCGGTTCGCCGGTGAGCCGGAGTTCGCCGCACGCTACGGCGCCGACCCGTCGTCGGCCGACCTCATCGACGCTGCGTACCGCAACGTGTTGGGCCGCGAGGGTGACGCCGGTGGTGTCGCCTATTGGAACCAGCGCATGGACGACGGCCTGTCGGTCGCTGGGCTGTTCGTGGCCTTCGCCGACTCGGACGAGAACGTGGAGAACACCGGCACCGTCCGCTGACCCTGCCTTACCTGCTCTGGCTGTCGCTGCGCGGCCCGGGTTTGCT
>JBPEXC010000201.1:0-7445 GCA_052032035.1 Acidimicrobiales bacterium
GTTCGCCCGCCAGCGCAGTGACCGGCACCGCGATCAGGGGCAGGGCGAGGCTGATGCGGTCGGGTTCGCGGCGATGCGCGAGGTAGAGCACGCCCAGCACGGCCGGCGACACCGACAGCGTCATCCCGGGGTCGGTGGTGAAGCCGACGTAGATGAGCAGCATGGCCGCAGCGATCGTCAGGCCGACCGGTCCGTGGGGTGCGCCGGCGACCTCACCGACGGTGACGGCCCCGGCGATCAGGGCCAGCAAGAGCGCAGCCGGCAGGAGCCGGACGGCCGTCGGCCACCGGTTCCAGGGGAGGAAGGCGCCGATCGCCCCGCTCGCGGCGGCCACGGCGGTGAGGCCGAGCATGGCGCCACGGCCGTCGCCGCTCGGTCGCACGACGACGTCGAGGAGGCCGAGGGCGGACGCGACGAGGAACAGCACGACCACGGCCATCCTCATTCGCTCTCGCCAGACGTAATCCGCCATCTCCACCAAGTGGTCCCCACGACCACGATCCGTGTTTGGAACCGTACCGTAGGTGAGTCACCCGGCGAAACAGGCGAATCCTGGGTTTTTCGCCCGACCCGCCCGCGGGCGCGTGAGTCGTCGGGCCCCGATCAGGTGGGCGGGTCGGCGTCGGCGGTCAGCCCGCCGGTGTGGGCGGCGTCGTTGAACGACCGCATGATCCATGGGGAATCGGCGTCGGCGCCGGTCACCACGAGGTGGGTGAACGACCCGTTGCGAGCCCCGTTGAAGGTGAAGTCGGCCCGGCCGATGGCGTGGCCGGCCAGGGCGCCGATCACGCCCCCGTGGCAGAACACCGCCACGAACTCGTCCGCGTGGGCCGCGGCGATCCGACGCACGGCGGCCACCGTGCGTGACTGGAGTTGGGCGGAGGTCTCGGCGCCGGGGATCTCGCCCCACTCGCCCCGATCGCGCATCCGCACCACGGCGGGGTGCCCCTCCGCCGCCATCTTCCGGAACATGCCGCCCTCGCCCTCGCCGAGGTGGACCTCGCGCAGGTCGGCGTCGATACCCGGGGTGAGGCCGAGGTGGGCGGCGAGAGGCGCCGCGGTCTGCTGGGTGCGCTGCAGGGTGGAGCAGTAGAGGGCGGCGAGGGGCTCGTCGCGCAGCCGTTCCGCCACCTGGCGGGCCTGCCACCGACCCCGGTCCGACAGGGGCGGGTCGCCCTGTCCGTCGACGAGCGGGAACGGTTCGCCCTCGACGAAGGCGGCCGACTGGCCGTGCCGCACGAGCAGGATCTGGCACGACCCGGGGGGCGGGGCGAACATCGTCTGGGGATAGGAGCGGGGCTGCGGTGTCTCGGACATCGACGGCGAACCTAGTCTGACCGGCGATGACGCCCCAGCCTCCTCGCCCCGCACCGCAGCCGACCGATCGCACCCTGTGGGGGGAGACGGTCACCGATCCCCACGCCTGGCTCCGCGACGCCGAGTCGCCGGACGTGCGGGCCCATCTCGAGGCCGAGAACGCCTACGTCGACGCCGTGCTGGCGCCGACCGAGGCCCTCCAGGGTCGGCTCTTCGACGAGATCAAGGCTCGCGTGCAGGAGACCGACCTGTCGGTCCCGGTCCGAAAGGACGGCTGGATCTACTACGCCCGTACCGAGGAGGGCAAGGACTACGGAATGCACTTCCGGCGGCCGCTGGCCGAGGACGAGCCCCTCCTCCTCGAACCCCCGGCCGACGAGCTCGAGCAGTGTGTCCTCGACGAGAACGTCGAGGCCGGCGACGACGACTACTTCGAGATCGGGGTGTTCGAGATCTCACCCGACCACCGGTGGCTCCTGTGGGGCGCCGACCGCGAGGGCGACGAGCGGTTCGACCTCGTGCTGCGTCCCCTCGACGGACAGGCGGGCCTCGACGAGGTGATCCCGGGCGTGACCTACGGGTCGGCGTGGGCCACCGACAACGAGACGTTCTTCTACCTGCGGGCCGACGACGCCAACCGCCCCCACGAGGTGTGGCGGCACCGCATCGGCACCGACCCGGCCGACGACGTGCGGGTGTTCCACGAGCCCGACGAGCGGTTCTTCTGCTCGGTCGGGCGGGACAAGGACGACACCTTCGTCCACATCGGGGTGTCGTCCGCGGTCACCGACGAGACCTGGCTCGTGCCCGCCGCCGAGCCGACCGCCGAGCCCCGTCGCTTCGCCGAACGCCGCCAGGGGGTCGAGTACTCGATCGGCCACTTCGACGGACGCTTCCTCGTGCTCACCAACGACCGGGGCGCGACGAACTTCCGGCTGTGCGAGGCGCCCCTCGACGCCACCGGCCCCGACGACTGGACCGAGCTGATCGCCGAGCGGCCCGACGTGATGCTGACCGGCTTCGACGTGTTCCGCACCCACCTGGCGCTGTTCGAACGGGCCGACGGCGTGACCCGGGTGAGCCTGGCCCCGTGGGACGGCGTGGCCGCCGACGGCCTCGCCGCGTTCACCCCGCTGCCCACCCCCGAACCGGTGGCCACGGTCTGGGCCGGCGCCAACACCAGCCTCGACGATCCGGCGTTCCGCTACGGCTACAGCTCGATGGTGACCCCGGCCAGCGTCCGGGTCCACGACCTGGCGACCGGCGACGACACCGTCCTCAAGCAGCAGCCGGTCCTCGGCGACTTCGACCCCGCCCGCTATCGCACGTGGCGGGAGTGGGCCACCGCCCCGGACGGCACCCGCGTGCCGGTCAGCTGCGTCGCTCGGGTCGACCGCGACGACCTCCTCGCCGCCGCCGGGATCGACGGCCCCGGTCCGGCGCTGCTCTACGCCTACGGCGCCTACGAGGCGTCGATGGACCCGACCTTCTCGACGATCCGCCTCCTCCTGCTCGACCGCGGGTTCGTGTTCGCCCTCGCCCACCCCCGGGGCGGCGGCGAGATGGGGCGGCGCTGGTACGAGGACGGCAAGTTCGAGCGCAAGGTCAACACCTTCGGCGACACCGAGGCGGCGGCCCGTCACCTGATCGACGCCGGTCTGACCCAGCCGTCGCGGCTCGCCCTGCGAGGCGGTTCCGCCGGCGGCCTGCTCGTCGGCGCCGTGCTCAACCGCGCGCCCGAACTGTTCGGCGCAGCGGTGGCCGAGGTGCCGTTCGTCGACGTGATCTCGACGATGAGCGACGCCACCCTGCCCCTGACCGTCACCGAGTGGGAGGAGTGGGGCAACCCGGTCGACGACGAGGCGATCTACCGCGTGATGCGCACCTACGCGCCCCTCGAGAACGTGGCCGATCGGCCCTATCCCGCGATCTACGCCACCGGCGGGCTCAGCGATCCGCGCGTCGGGTTCTGGGAGCCGGCGAAGTGGGTGCTGGCGTTGCGAGAGCACACCACGACCGACCGGCCGGTGCTGCTGCGCACCGAGCTGGGCGCCGGCCACTTCGGGCCGAGCGGCCGCTACGCGGGCTGGCGCGACGAGGCCCGGACCCTGGCCTTCGTGCTGTGGGCCCTCGGCTGCGACGGGATCGACCCCGCCTGACCTCGGGGTGAACCCCTCCGGTGGCGCCACCGGGCCGACACGTCGCGTCACAGAGCTTTCATCGAACGGACCCTGGAACCGTTCTCCGTCGTGCCGACAACAGGTGTAGGGTCGCTCGCAGACCCACCCCTCGCACAGGGAGGCAGTCCCGTCAACAAGTCCGAGTACGAACGTCGGCTGTCGGCTTACGAGACCGAGATGGCCGAGCTCCAGGAACAGCTCAAGGCGATGGAGGAGGAGATCGTCACCCTCCGCCGCCGACTCCAGGACGCGCCGCGTCGCGTGCGCACCCTCGAGGAGCGACTGCTCGACACCAAGGGCCAGCTGGCCCAGGCCGTCACGCAGAACGAGAAGCTCACCTACACCCTGCGTGAGGCGCGCGAACACATCACCGCGTTGCGAGAGGAGGTCGACAAGCTGGCCCAGCCGCCGTCGGCCTACGGCACCCTGCTCGACCTCAACGACGACCACTCCGCCGACGTCTACACCAACGGGCGCAAGATGCGGGTGGAGGTCCACCCGGCGATCGACGCCGACGAACTCGTGCGTGGCGCCGAGGTGGTGCTCAACGAGTCGTACAACGTCGTGAAGGTCCGGGGCCCGGAACGGTCCGGCGAGATCGTCACGGTCAAGGAGACCCTCGAGGACGGCCTGCGGGCGATCGTCGTCGGTCGGGGCGACGAGGAACGGGTCGTCGAGCTGGCCGAGATGCTGCGCGACGTCCACATCCGCGCCGGCGACTCGATGCTGCTCGAGACCCGGTCGTCGTTGCTGATCGAGAAGCTCCCGAAGGCCGAGGTCGAGGACCTCGTGCTCGAGGAGGTGCCCGACGTCCGCTACGAGGACATCGGTGGCCTCGACGCCCAGATCTCCGAGATCGTCGACGCCGTCGAGCTGCCCTTCCTCCACGCCGATCTCTACGCCGAGCACGAGCTGCCGGCCCCCAAGGGCATCCTGCTCTACGGCCCGCCCGGCTGCGGCAAGACGATGATCGCCAAGGCGGTGGCGGCCTCGCTGGCCCGCAAGGTGGCCGAGGTGTCGGGCGATTCGGAGTCGCGCAGCTTCTTCCTCAACATCAAGGGTCCGGAGCTGCTCAACAAGTACGTCGGTGAGACCGAGCGGCAGATCCGTCTGATCTTCCAGCGGGCCCGCGAGAAGTCCGAGCAGGGCATGCCGGTCATCATCTTCTTCGACGAGATGGAGAGCCTGTTCCGCACCCGCGGCTCGGGCATCAGCTCCGACATCGAGTCGACGATCGTGCCCCAGCTCCTCGCCGAGATCGACGGCGTCGAGACGCTCAAGAACACGATCGTGATCGGCGCCTCCAACCGTGAGGACCTGATCGACCCGGCCATCCTGCGCCCGGGCCGCCTCGACGTGAAGATCAAGATCGAGCGGCCCGACGAGGAGTCGGCGAAGAAGATCTTCGCCAGCTACCTCACCTCGCAGCTGCCGATCCACCCCTCGGAGGTGTCGGCCGCCGGTTCGGTCGAGACCGCCATCGAGTCGATGGTGGCCAAGGCCGCCGAGCACATGTACCGGGCCGATGACGACACCCGGTTCCTCGAGGTGACCTACCAGAACGGCGACAAGGAGATCCTCTACTTCAAGGACTTCTCCTCCGGCGCCATGATCGAGAACGTCGTGCGGCGTTCCAAGAAGCTGGCGATCAAGCGCTTCCTCGACATCGGCGAGCGAGGCATCAAGGGCGAGGACCTGCTGGCCTCGGTCACCCAGGAGTTCAAGGAACACGAGGACCTCCCCAACACGACCAACCCGGACGACTGGGCCAAGATCTCCGGCAAGAAGGGCGAGCGCATCGTGTACGTGCGGACCCTGATCAACAACGACACCGACGGCAGCGCCACCGGCGGCCGCTCGATCGAACAGGTCACCACCGGCCAGTACCTCTAGCGACCGGTACCTCTAGCGACCGGTACCTCTGAGGTCCGACCCGGGCTCGTCGGCGGTGCCGCCGCCGGGCCCGGCTGCCGGGATCGGTGACGCGGGCTCTAAGGTCTGACCCATGGCGCTGCCCAAGATCGTCGGCATCGAGACCGAACTCGGGATCATGGTGCGTGGCACCCCCGACTGGAACCCGGTGTCGGCCTCGTCGCTGGTGATCAACGCGTACGTCGGCGGGGAGACCGGCGGCCTCGACGAACGGTCGGTGCCGATCGCCTGGGACTTCATCGACGAGACGCCGGGCGCCGACGCCCGTGAACTCGTGCCGCCCGAGTTCGCCATGCCGCCGGAGATCGAGACCCATCTCGTCAACGCCGTGCTCACCAACGGGGCCCGCTACTACGTCGACCACGCCCACCCCGAGATCTCGACGCCGGAGTGCCGCGACGCCCGCTCGGTCGTGGTGTGGGACCGTGCCGCCGAGCTGATCGCCGTCGCCTCGATGGAGCGGGCGATCGACGCCCTGCCGCCCGGCCAGGAGATCGTCCTCTACAAGGACAACACCGACCGCAAGGGCAACGCCTACGGCACCCACGAGAACTACCTCCTCGACCGGTCGCTGCCGTTCGGGCAGATCATCGCTGCGGGCACCGCCCACTTCATCACCCGTCAGATCTTCACCGGCTCGGGCAAGGTCGGCAGCGAACTCCCCGGGATGGGCATCGGCGACGTGCCGTTCCAGCTCACCCAACGGGCCGAGCACTTCGAGGAGGAGGTCGGCCTCGAGACGACGCTCAAGCGTCCGATCATCAACACCCGCGACGAGCCCCACGCCGACTCCCAGCGCTACCGGCGCCTCCACGTGATCGTCGGTGACGCCAACCTCGCCCAGGTGGCCACCTTCCTCAAGGTCGGCACCTCGGCCCTGGTGTTCGCGATGGCCGAGGACGGGGTGCTCGAGGTGCCGATGTTCCGTGAACCGGTGCCCGCCATGCACCAGGTGAGCCACGACCTGAGCCTCGGCGAACCCCTGGCCCTCGCCGGCGGGACGTCGATCACCGCCCTCGAGGTGCAGTTCGACTTCCTGGAGCAGGCCACCGCATGGGCCGACCAGGCCGATCTCGACGTCGTCGGCGGCGAGGCGGTGACCCGCGACGTGCTGCGTCGTTGGGAGCAGGTGCTCACCGGGCTCGAGCGCGACCCCGACTCCGTCGCCGCCCAGGTCGACTGGGTGGCCAAGAAGCGCATCCTCGACGGGTTCCGGGAGCGGCACGACTGCGGCTGGGACGACCCCCGGCTGCGAGCCCTCGACGTGCAGTACCACGACCTGCGGCCCACCAAGTCCTTGGCGGCCCGCGCCGGCCTGGAAACGATCGTCGACGACGCCGAGGCCGCCGCCGCCGTGCGCAACCCGCCGGAGGACACCCGCGCCTACTTCCGCGGGCGGTGCCTCGAGAAGTTCGCCGACAACGTCGTGGCCGCCAACTGGGACTCGATCGTGTTCGACACCGGCGACGAACCGCTGCGCCGCGTTCCCATGCTCGAACCAGTCCGGGGTACGCTCGCGCATGTGGGTCGGTTGCTCGACGAGAGCACGACCGCCGCCGAGCTGCTCGACAAGCTCGGGGCCTGACCCACTCGATCGACGGAGGTTCAGCGATGGCCGAGCGGGAGCAGAAGAAGAAGTCGACGACCCGGCGCGAGGACGAGGCCGTGGAGGAGACACCGGCCTCGACCGAGTCGGGCGAGAAGCTCAAGGCGGAGCTCGACGATCTCCTCGACGAGATCGACGACGTCCTCGAGACCAACGCCGAGGACTTCGTGAAGTCCTACATCCAAAAGGGCGGACAGTAGGCCCTCGACCGGCCCCGAACAGGGTCTTCCGGCGAAGTGACGCGGCGTCGTCACCGCTGGTGGTGAAGCTTCACCATGTGACGCTGACCACATTTGGTCATTCTGAAACAGGGTCGTTGCCCACGGGTTTCGGCTGTCCGAGACTGCGGCCATGGATGACCGCAGCACACGTTTGGACCTCACCTCTGCCGGGCGTCCCGCCCGACGCAG
>JBPEXC010000202.1:0-6161 GCA_052032035.1 Acidimicrobiales bacterium
GTGGTGGCCACCGACCTCGCGATCGACGAGATGCGCTCGACGAAGGACACCTTCGCCGCCATGTTCGTCTCGGGTGAGCTGCCCGAGGGCGTGTCGACCACGACCGTGCAGGCCAACGGGCTGTCGCTGCCCTTCGCCGACGGATCGTTCGACCGGATCATCGCGTCGGAGATCCTCGAGCACGTCCCCGACGACCTCGGCGTGATGGCCGAGCTGTTCCGCGTCCTGGCACCGGGGGGCCGCCTCGCCGCCACCGTGCCGTCGACGGTCCCCGAGCAGATCTGCTGGTGGCTGAGCGACGACTACCACGCCCCGGCCGCGGTCGGCGGCCACGTCCGGATCTACGGGCTGCCCGAGCTGGAGATGAAGCTCGCGTCGATCGGCTTCACCCCCGGCGACCATCATCGGGCCCACGCGCTCCACAGCCCGTATTGGTGGCTCAAGTGCGCGGTGGGTGTCGACAACGACGACCACCCGGCCGTGAAGGCCTACCTCAAGCTGCTCACCTGGGACATCGTCAAGGCCCCGACCCTCACCCGCACCGCGGAGCGCCTCCTCAACCCGGTCCTCGGCAAGTCGCTGGTGATCTACGCCGACCGACCGAGCGACAACACCACCGCGGCGCGTTCCTGATGCACGTCCCCGCCGTCGAGGGCATCCTCAGCGCCGACGACGTCCGGCGCACCGCCGAGACGATCGCCGAGTGGCAGTTGCCCAACGGGATGATCCCGTGGTTCCCGGGCGGTCACGCCGACGCGTGGAACCACACCGAGGCGGCGATGGCGATGGCCACCTGCGGCCTGCTCGCCGAGGCCGAGGCCGGCTACCAGTGGCTGGCCGACATCCAGCGCCCGGACGGCAGCTGGCACAACTACTACCTGGCCGACGGGATCGAGGACGCCAAGCTCGACGTCAACTGCGTCGCCTACGTCGCCACCGGCATCTGGCACCACTACGTCGTCACCGGCGACCGGGGCTTCCTCGACCACCACTGGTCGATGGTCGAGCGGGCGACCGAGTTCGTGCTCGACCTGCAGACCAAGCGGGGCGAGGTGATCTGGGCCCGCCGACCCGACGGATCGGCGTGGACCTACGCGCTGCTGACGGGGTCGTCGTCGATCTACCACTCCCTGCACTGCGCGCAGCTCGTCGCCGACGCCCTCGGCCGGGAGCGTCCCCACTGGGTCGAGGGGCGAGATCGGCTCGGCACGGTCATCCGCGACGTGCCCGAGGCCTTCGAACCGAAGGATCGCTGGGCGATGGACTGGTACTACCCGGTGCTGACCGGCGCCGTCACCGGCGACGCCGGCCGGGCCCGGCTCGCCGAGGGCTGGGACGCCTTCGTGATGCTCGACAAGGGCGTGCGCTGCGTGTCGGACCGGCCCTGGGTGACCGCCGCCGAGACGTGTGAGTGCGTGATGGCCCACCTTGCCGCCGGCGAGCGCCAGCGGGCCCTCGACCTGTTCACCTGGGCCCAGGCCCTGCGCGACGACGAGGGCCGCTACTTCACCGGACTCGTGTTCCCCGAGCTGATCCACTTCCCCGACATGGAACGGTCCACCTACACCGCCGGCGCCGTCATCCTGGCGGCCGACGCCATCGAGGGAACCAACCCCACCGCCGGGCTGTTCTGCGACTACCCGGCCGCCTGACCGGCTGACCGATCGACCGCCGCGGCGTCGACCCGTCCGGCGTCGGCGAGGCGGGCCGCTCGTCCCGCACGGTGGTCGAGCAGTGCCTGCTGGGCGGCGGACATCACCGGCCCGACACTCACGGCGAAGGCGAGCGTGGCGAACCCGGCATCGCCGCCGAGGGCGACCCCGGCCACGACCACACCGATCTCGAGCGACGACCGCACCTTCGTCGGGTCGAGGCCCCGCTCGGCGCCGGCCCGCATCAGCAGCTCGAACGAACCGCCGGTGAGCCCCGAGTGCACGACGAGGGCGATCCCGGCGACGATGGCGACGATGCCGATGACGACGAAGGTCACCCGCATCACCAGCGACGTCGGATCGACCAGGAGCGAGAAGGTGGCATCGACGGCGGCGCCGCACGCCACGACGTAGAGGAGCCCACCGAGGCGGGGCCGCTGTCCGAGCAGGGCGGCGATCAGGAAGAACATGCCCGAAAGCGCCCAGGCCGACTGGCCGAGCGTGAGGCCGGTGCGGTCACGCATCGCCGAGGTGAGCACGTCGTAGGGCGGGAGGCCGAGGCGGGCGTGGGCGAAGAAGGCGACGCCGAGGCCGATCATGAAGGCCCCGATCACCACGCTCACGACCTGGTGGAGGGTGGCCCTGGTGCGGGGACGCGACACGAGACGGTCGGTGGCGACGAGGCCCTGACGGGTCCAGCTCCACACGCGCGGGTCGAACCAGCGGCGTCGCGGGCCGCCCGAACGGCGCGCCGTGCGCGCCGCGACACCGGCTCGGGCCAGGTCGACCGTTCGCATCGTGGACGTACGCATCCGGGAGAGCATCGGCCGATCCGCCCCGATCGCGTCGCTCGCCGCGTGGTCAGGTGTCACGGTCGACTGCGGCCGAAGGCTCCGGGGCGACCCGTTCCAGGACGCGCAACGACCCGACGGCACGACGCTCGACGAACCGACCGCTGTCGAGGGCCGGAAGGTAGATCTCCTCGTAGGGCGGTCGTCCGCCATCGGCGGGGTCGGGGAAGACGTCGTGGATCGCCAGCCAGCCGCCGACGGCCACATGGGGCGTCCACAGCTCGTAGTCGCTACGGGCCGGCTCGATGCCGTGGCCCCCGTCGATGAACAACAGGCCGAGCGGAGTGGTCCAGGCGCGGGCGACCGTGGCGGATTCGCCGACGACGGCGAGCACCGACCCCTCGAGCCCGGCGTCGTGGATCGTGCGCCGGAAGAAGGGCAGGGTGTCCATCTTGCCGACCGCCGGGTCGACCAGATCGGGCTCGTGCCACTCCCAACCGGGCTGGTTCTCCTCCGAACCCCGATGGTGATCGACGCAGAACAGCACCTGGCCGCGTCGGGCGACGACCGGGCCGAGGTAGCAGGCCGACTTGCCGCAGTAGCTGCCGACCTCGAGCGCGGGGCCCAGCGCCAGGGGCGCATCGGCGGCGGCAGCGGCGAGGGCGAGGCCCTCGTCGGCGGGCATGAACCCACGCGCCGCTTCGGCGTGGGCGAGTTCGTCGTCGGCGAGCACCGACGACGGATCGGTTGGGGTCACACGGGCTCCTGGGCGGGGTCACCGGCAGCGGTGAAGAGGCGGTCGAGCAGCAGGAACTTTGCCACCCACACGACGAAGTAGCCCACCAGACTGGCGATGTTCACCGCCACCCCGGCCCCGAAGGTGCGATCCGCGACCTCGGCGAAGAGCGTCGACACCAACAAGCCGACCAGGGCGATCGTCCAGAACGGGATCACCTCGCGCCGCAGCGAGTGGCGGCCGCTCACCTCCCACACCCAGGCCCGACTCATCAGGTAGGCGGGGAGGGCGGCGACCGACGCCGCGAACGCGTTGGCCCAGCCGCCGGTCCAGTCCCACACGCTGTTGGCCAGGAAGAGCAGGAGCTGGTGGTTGAGGGTGTTGAGGCCGGAGACCGCGAGGTAGCGGGTCGCGACCTTGCGCGAACCGTTCCAGAGATCGTCGATGAAGGCGACGGGGGTCGTCGTGGGCACCGCGGAAGGGTACTCGCCGGCCATGCCAACACTTTCGGAGCATCCTTGACCACAATTGAGGACTTGCCCGCTCCGGGACGACCCGCGTCCTCCCCGGTAGCCCCACCCCACGGCGGAGCCCCGATCCTCATGACGAGCCCTTCCCTCCCAGCGCAGTCCCCCTCGCCGCGCCCCTCCTCGACCAACCCCTCCTCGACGCCCGTCGTTGCGCCGCCTCGGTCGGGCCGCCGCGCCGGCGGCCTGGCGTTCGCCCTGTTCCTGCTCGGTTCGATCACCGCGGCATGCACCGACGCGTCGTCCGAGGGCGAGGGGTCGACCGAGTTCGAGACGGCCGCCCCGACAACGACCACCGACGGCGACGAGACCGATGACGAGACCGCTGACGTGGAGGGCGGCGACGGTGGCGCCAGCAGCGAGGGTGAGGGCGACGAGGGCGACGAGGCCGAGCCCGCCGCCGAGTTGCCGGCGCCGGCCTGGGACGAACTCGCCCTCGAGCTCGAGCCGATGACCGAGCTCGAGGTGCCGATCTCGCTGGCCGCCCGTTCGGGGAGCCAGGACCTCTACATCGCGCAGCGAGGCGGCGTGATCCGGCGGGTCGTGCGCCAGTTCACCGACCGCGGCATCGAACGCATCGACCTGTCGAATCGGGCGATGCTCGACCTCACCGGTCAGGTGTCGCTCGACGGGGAGCGGGGCCTGCTCGACCTCGCGTTCTCCACCGACAGCCGCTACCTCTACGTCAGCTACACCGATCTCGACGGGGCGACCGTGATCGCCGAGTACGACGTCAACCGCTCCGAGGTCGCCGACGTCGAGTCGAGGCGGGAGTTGCTGCGGATCCCGCAGCCCTACGCCAACCACAACGGCGGCGACATCGACCTCGGTCCCGACGGCTACCTCTACGTTGCGCTCGGCGACGGCGGCTCGAGCAACGATCCCGACGGCAACGGTCAGAACCCCGACACCCTGCTGGGGTCGGTGCTGCGGATCGATCCCTACGGCATCGGCGACGAGGCCTACAGCATCCCGCCGGGCAACCCGTTCGCCGCCGGCAGCCCCGGCGAGGGCGAGGGCCGGCCCGAGATCTGGCTGACCGGGGTGCGCAACCCGTGGCGGATGTCGTTCGACTCGCTGACCGGCGACCTGTGGATCGCCGACGTCGGCCAGGACGCCTACGAGGAGGTCAACGTGCTGCGCGCCGGCAGCGACGAGGGCGGCTTCGGCGCCAACCTCGGATGGCCGGCGATGGAGGGGTTCAGCGAGACCGGCAACGGTTCGGTGCCCGGCGACGCCGTGGCCCCGATCGCCGTCTACCCCCACGGCGACGGCAACTGCTCGGTCACCGGCGGCTTCGTCTACCGCGGTGTGCTCAACCCGCTCCTCGACGGCGTGTACCTGTTCGGCGACTACTGCTCCGGCACGCTGTGGGGCCTCCACCAGGTCGAGGGGCAGACCCAGGTGTGGCCGCTGTCGACCAGCGCTGCCCCGGGAGAGCTCGTCTCGATCGACGAGGGCCCCGACGGCGAGGCCTACATCGTGCAGGCCGGCGGCGTCGTCGCCCGCCTCGAGCCCCGCGAGGCCGAGCCCGAGGGCTGAGCGGGCCCGAAGGCAGCGAGTTTGCAGGGACGTCGAACCGGAGGGGCTCGATCGAGGTGATCGGTGTGGAGGTGGCCGGGGTCGATCCCGGCGATGAGCAGGCGCTCGTCGAGTGGAACGACGTGCTCCGGGCCGGGTACTCGGCCGACCGGGAGGCGGTGTGGTGGCGGAGCGCTGCGGCGACCGTCGCTCAACTGCGCTCCCCTCGCCCGGGCCGCCACTCGATCGCCCTGCTCGCCACCGTCGACGGTGAGCCGGTGGGCGCCGCCGAGTCCCACGTCGACCCCGGTCAGCCGACCGAGGTGGAGATCGCCGTCCTCGTGCCGTGGCGGCGACGCGGGGTGGGCACCGAGCTGGCCCGGGTGGTCGCCGCCGAGCTCGTCGGCAGGACCGAGGTGGTGTCGACCGAGACCTACTCCGACGCCGGGGTCGCCTTCGCCGAGCGGCACGGCCTGAAGATCGGGATCCGTGAGGTCCGCCAGCTCCTCGACCTCCCGGTCGACGCCGACGTGCTCGCCTCGACCTCGCCGCCGACCGACGTCGCCGTTCGGTCGTGGGTGGGCCCGTGCCCCGACGACCTCGTGGCGGACTGGGCGGCCCTGCGCCGCCAGATGGATGCCGACGTGCCGATGGGCGACCTGACGAGGGCGGCCACGCGGCCCGCCGACGTCGACGAGGTGCGGGCCAACGAGCGCCGGCTGACGGAGCGGGGCTACGAACTCGTCCGGTCGCTGGCCCTGATCGACGGCCGGGGCGTGGGCTACACCGAGATCCACGTGTCTCGCGACGAACCCGAGATCGCCGTGCAGGACGACACCCTCGTCGATCGAACCTTCCGGGGGCGAGGCGTCGGTCGGGCGCTCAAGGCGGCGAACCTGCGCCAGCTCTCCTCGCTCGCCCAGGCCGGCCGGTC
>JBPEXC010000203.1:0-2064 GCA_052032035.1 Acidimicrobiales bacterium
TCAACATCGGCGTCGGCGCCCTGTCGACGATGAAGGGCTTCAAGAAGCTCAACCTCAACACCCTGCTCGACGCCTACCACCAGCTCGTCGCCGACTCGTGGGAGCCGGGTGACTACCTGGATCGCCCCCGGGCGTGGAGGTTGCCGATGAGCGCGCAGCGCCACCACGGCGACGGCTGGGTGGCGGTCGGCGACGCCGCGGGCCTGGTCAACCCGATGAACGGCGAGGGCATCGACTACGCCCTGGAGAGCGGCATGCTCGCCGCCGAGCTGTTCGCCGACGACCCGGCGACCGCTCCGGCCCGCTACGACCAGCTGGTGGGCGACCGGTTCGACCAGTTCCTGCGGACCGGTCGTCGGTTCTCGTTCCTGATCGGCCACCCGTGGATCCTGCGGTCGGGCCTGCGACTGGCCGTCGGCACCGACGCCATCGCCAAGATCACCCTGCAGGTGATGGGCAACCTGGTCGACTCCGACACCCCGGGGGCGGCCGGTCGGGTGCTGCGGGCGGGCGACGCCGTGCTCGGCGCCGCCGATCCCCTCCTGCGCCGCACCCGCGCCGCCGTCTGATCACACGCAGTCTGATCGCACGCAGTCTCATCACACGCAGCGCGGCGCCCGCTACTGGTAGCTGACGACCATCGGCAGCGGTTCGACCGCGTTGGTCTGGCCCGGCGTGGCCATCGGCGAGTCCTCGTCGTGGAAGTTCTTCCAGCCCCACCACAGGGTCTGGTCCGGCCCCATCGGCGCGGTCACCATCTCGTCGTACGTGCCGTACTTCGCCCCGAGCGGGCCCTGCCCGTCGACGTGCAGGACGACCGCCAGTTCGGGCGGCGTGGCGATCAGTTCGCGGTCGGGCAGCATGCTCGGCTGGAACTGGTGGAGCACCAACAGCTTCTGGGGCAGCACCTCCTCGCGCACGAGATCGACGAGGTAGTCGACGACCTGGTTGACCTCCGCCGCCGACACCGAACCGATCTGACGCAGGTGGACCTCGTCCGGTTCGAGCCGCCACTCCGGGTCGAGGGCCAGGCCGACGTGGGGCAGTCGGAGCAGCTCCTCGTAGCGCCGGGCCTGGGTGAGGAAGTCGGTGCGGCCGGGCTGGAGGTCGAGCACGGCGAAGCCGCCGGCGTCGCCGATCGCCTCGACCCAGGGCCGGAGCTCTTCGACGGTCGACTCCTTGGAGTAGTCCTCGTCGTCGCCGGCGGCGCGGGTGGCCACGGTGGCGATGATCTCGAACGCCGGCACCACCGGGACCGCGGGCGTCGCCGTCCCATCGGCGGCCCCGACCGCGGGGGTGGCCTCGAACTCGGCGGCCAGCGCGGTGACGGCCTCGATCGCGCCGTCGAGCCGGTACTCGCCGAGGATGCCCAGCCGGTGGGTGGCGGGGTGCCCGTAGAGCATCACGATACGGCGGTCGGGGAAGATCTCGAGCCCGCCGCCGGGCAGTTCGATGCCGGCCTCCTCGAGCTGGTACCGCCACCGTTCGGTCGGGTCGGCCGGCAGCGTGGTGGTGGGGGCCGTGGTGGTGGGGGCCGTCGTCGTGGGCGCGGTCGTGGCGGTCGTCGCCGGCGCGCTCGTGGCGTCGGCTGCGGTGGTCGACGTGGCGGCGAGTCCGGACGACTCCTCGGCCGCTCCCCCACCGCCGGAGGTGCACGCCGCGCAGACCGCAGCGGCCACCACCACGGCGGCGCGCCGGAGCCCGATCGAGCGGGTCGAAGGCACCGGGTCCGTCACGCCCCCGGTCTAGCCCCTCTCGGCCCCCTTCGGACATCGGCTGCGACCGCTACGGTCGCGGGCGATGGAGAACGACGCCGCTGCGCTGCCCGACGTGATCGCCGAGCTGGAGCAGGTCGTCGGGGTGCACGGGGTGCGGACCGGCGACGACGCCGCTCCCTACGGACGCGACTGGCGGGGGCTTCACACCCGTCCCCCGGCCCTCGTCGTGCGGCCGACCTCCGCTGCCGAGGCCGGTGCGGTCGTCGCGATCGCCGCCGCCCACGACCTCACCGTCGTGCCGATCGGCGGCAACACCGGGCTCGCGGGAGCGGCGGCCGTCGTCGAC
>JBPEXC010000204.1:0-7466 GCA_052032035.1 Acidimicrobiales bacterium
GATGCCGTCGCGCACACGTCCGGCCGGTCCGGACAGGGTGCAGTCGTCGAGCCAGGCGTCGCTCATCGCGGCCGTCACCCCGTCACGGTCGCCGGCGGCGAGGGCCGTCTCGACCGCCGCCATCTCCTCCTCGTAGCCCGCCTCGGCCCAGTAGTTGCGGTAGTTGGGCAGGGCGACGTAGCCGGTGAGGGTCTTGCGGTTGCGGGCCCGGGCGGCGTCGAGGTCGTCGTCGATCACCGTCGGGATCATGTTGCCGACGGTGAAGCCTCCCGACCGCTGCTCGGCCGGCAGGAGCGACAGCGAGTGGGCCATGCGCGACCGCGACGCGTTCGCCCACACCGCTCCCTCGGCGATCTCCGAGGCGAGGCCGACCATCTTGTCGCGCAGGGTCGCCAGCACGATCGGGGGCAGGCCGCCCTGGTGGTCGGCGACGTCGCGCATGGTCGCGACGTAGTCGCGCATGTCCGACAGCGGCTTCCCCGTCGACACGCCGAGCCGGTCGATCACCGGACCGTGGGTGACGCCGAGCCCGAGGCTGAACCGTCCCCCGGCGATCTCGTGGAGATAGCCGGCCTGGGTGGCCAGCTGGACGGGGTGCTGGAGGTAGATCGGCTGGATCGACGTGCCCATCTCGAGGGTCTCGGTGGCGTGGGCGACCGAGAGGCACAGCCCGAGGGCGTCGCCGAAGCTCGGGCAGAACACGCCCGAGAAGCCGCGCCGTTCGATCTCGACGGCGAGATCGACGATCGCCGATCGTTTCCCCGGGGTGGCGGCGAGGGACAGGGCGGGCATGCGGTCGGTCATGCCCGTAGTGTCACCCCGCCGGGACACCCCGGTCGAATCGATGCGGGTGGCCGGCGCCGATCAGGCGCTCTTGGCCTCGTTGACCAGGGTGCGGGCGATCACCTTGAGGCAGAGCGTCTCGTCGGCGCCCTCGAAGATCGAGAGGACCCGCGCGTCGACGAAGTAGCGCGACACCGGATACTCCTCGGCGTAGCCCATGCCGCCGTGGATCTGCATGGCCTCGCGGGTGACCCACTCGGCGGCCTTGCAGACATACGCCTTGATCAGGGTCGCCTCCATCTTGCCTTCGCCCTTGGCCATCATCTCGCCCACGGCGTAGGAGAACTGCCGGGAGGCCTGGATGATCGCCGCCATGCGGGTGAGCTTGGCCTGGGTGAGCTGGTAGTCGGCGATCGGGTGGCCGAACACGACGCGGTTCTCGGCGTACTCGACCGCGGCCTCGTACGCGGCCTGCATCACGCCGACGGCGCGAGCCGCGGTCTGGAGTCGGCCGTTCTCGAAGCCGGCCATCTGGTAGTAGAAGCCCCGGCCCTGGCCGTCGTCCATGCCGATCAGGTTCTCGGCCGGCACGAACCAGTCCTCGAAGGCGACCTCGTAGGAGTGCATGCCCCGGTAGCCGATCGTGTCGATCGGGCTGGCCTCCAGCTTGCCCTTGGTCCCGCTCGGACGCTCGTCCTGGGTGAGGGAGAAGCCGTGGCCGTCGCCCCGCTCCTTGGGGACGATGAAGATCGAGAGGCCCCGGTGGCCCTTCGAGCGATCGGGATCGGTGCGGGCCAGCACCATGAGGACGTCGGCCCGGGCCCCGAAGGTGCACCAGGTCTTCACGCCGTTGATCAGCCAGCCCTCGCCGTCGTCGGTCCGGGTGGCGGTGACCTTCACGCCGGCCACGTCGGAGCCGTAGTCGGGCTCGGTGACCGCGACGGCGTTCATGACCTCGCCGGTGGCGAGACGGGGGAGCCAGGTCTGCTTCTGCTCCTCGGTGCCGCCGGCCTCGAGGGCCCGGGCCAGGATCTCGGGCCGGGTGATCAGGGAGCCGCCGGCGCCGAGGGAACCTCGGCTGAGTTCCTCGGTGGCGATGACCATGCCGTAGTAGTCCGACTCGCCACCGGTGGCGAAGCCGCCGTACTCCTCGGGGATCGAGAGGCCGAAGACACCGAGCTCGGCGAGGGAGCCGATCAACGACTCGGGGATGTCCTCGTTGTGGCGGTGGATGTGTTCGGCCGCAGGGGCGACCAGGTCGTCGGCGAAGCGGCGGAAGGTGTCCTGCACCAGCTCGAACTCGTCGTCGAGGTGTCGGGGTCCGGCCTGGCCGGCGAGCGACGCCAGCAGGGTCGGGTTGCGCCAGGTCGCGACGAAGTCGCGCGCCGCGTCGAGGGCGGTCGGCTCGCACCCCCACTCGGCCTCGCGCCCCCAGACCTTGGCGGCGAGGTCGGCGACGGCGTCGGCGACGAACACGCAGGTGAGCTGCCCCTCGAGCTCACCCTTGTTGCCGTAGTCGAGCATCGAGCGGCCGGTCGCCACCGCGGCGGCGGCGTGGGCGATGTCGTAGGCCAACACCTGGTCGGCGTCGACCGAGCCGGTCTCGGCCAACCGCTTGGTGGCGGCGGTGATGACGGATGCGGCCAGATCGATGGCGTCGGCTGCGGCTTGGAGATCAGGGGCAGTCATGGCGCTGGATGGTAGGAGATGGGTCGGGTCGGCACCTAGCCGGACGAACGTGGGGGCTATCAGCGGTAGCCGCAGCCCGACAGGCTCCAGCCGTGACCCCAGCCGTGGCCCGCGCTGCGGGTCGGCGTGAGGGCGACCGTGCCGTGCACGTCGGCGACGCCCGAGTCGTAGATCAGCTCGCCGGTGGCGGCGTCGGTGAGGATCACCCGCAGCTCGTCGCCACGGCCCCAGCGGCCGAGGCCGGTGTCGGTGGCTTCGATGCGCACGTGGATGTCGCCGCTGCGGTGGCGGATCCGGCCGGTGCCCTCGGCGATCGCCGTGCCGCCCTCCCATCGGGTGCCGGCGTCGGTGACGAGCCAGTCCCAGTCGGTGGCGGTGAAGCGGAGGTCGCCGCGGCGGAATCGGAGGGCGAACGCCCCGGTCGGGGTGTCGTCGTCGCCCCGGTAGCGGAGGTCGAGGGCGAAGGTGGTGTGGCCGCGGGCACCGGGATCGTCGACGACCGAGCCGGCGGGGGAGGTGAAGGCGCCGGCGGCGGTGAGGCGATGGGCCCCGGTGTCGACGACGAACACCGAGCCGGCGTCCGCAGTGATCGGCGCCGCACCGTCGAGCACGGCGGTGACCGTCACCGAGAAGGTGCCGGCATCGTCGTAGACGTGGTCGGCGGTGAGCGCCGTGGCGTCGGTCGGGCCGGCGCTGCCGACCGCGACCGTGTCGACGGTGCCGTCGCCCCAGTCGACCGACCACTCGGTCGCGGCGCCGTCGGCGACGGTGGCGGTCACGGCGACGGGGTCGTCGGTCGTGGCGCGGTCGGTGTCGAGCGTTGCGGTGATCGTTGCCTCGACGACCCCGACGACCGTCACGTCCTGGGTTGCGATCGTCACGTTGCCGACCTGGTCGGTCGCGGTGACCCGCACCGTCACGACGCCCGGCGACGAGGTGTCGAGCAGGCTCCCCGCCGGCACGACGACGCCGTCGACGCTGACGACGCAGGTCGCCAGGCCCGAGCCGGCGTCGCGACAGTCGGCGGCGAGGACGACCTCGTCGCCCTGGTCGACGGTGTCGGGAAGGGCGAGGGCGGCCTCGGGGGCGGCGTTGTCGATCGGCACGACGAAGGTGGTGGCCGTGCCGTCGGCGCCGGTGATCGTCACGATGTGGGCGCCGCTCTCGGTGATGGTGAGGGGGAGCTCGGCGTCACGACCGTCGAGGGTGGCCAGGAACGGGCCGGCGGTGCCCTCGGCGTCGACGACGACCGAGCCCGTGTACCAGCGGCCGGCGGTCGTGCCGGTGACGTCGACCGTCAGCTCGTCGGTGGGCGGCGCCTCGGTCGGCAGCGGCGATGCTCGGTGGAACTCGCCCTTCGACGACGATGTCGTCACCAGGCCGTTGTCGCGCACGACCTGGACGAGGTACTCGACCTCGTCGGTGTCGACCGCAACGTCGCCCGACCCGCTCCAGGGCGAGTTCTCCTGGAGGTCGACGGCTCGCCAGTCGTCGGTGCCGATCGCCCGGTAGAGCACCACGACCCGTGCCGCCGGGGTGGCGTCGTCGACGTCGACGATGAAGGTGACCTGGCCGTCGACGATCGCGGACTGCACGGTCGAGATCGTCGCCGGCACGTCGTCGACCGCCGCGCCCTCGGGCACGTAGAGCACCTCGACCTCGACGTCGCTGAAGAGGCGCTGGGTCTCGGAGGCCGCGTCGTACTGGCCGAGGATCAGGTTGAGGTTCTGCCGGGACTCGGTCCGCCGGCCCTCGAGCGGCGAGGTGCGTTCGTAGGAGGCGATGGCGGCGAAGGTCGAGGGGAACAGGGCGTCGGGGTCCTCGATCTCCCCCTCGCGGTCGCCGTCGTCGATCACCGGTCGGGCGTAGGCGACGTCCACGTCGGTGAGGTCGACGTCGGCCGAGGCCCAGTCGAGGATCAGGGCGCCGCGGGCGACCAGCCCGTCGACGGTCACGTCGTAGGTGGTCATCGGCTGGATCGGGCGGTAGTGCACCTCGAGCGTCTGGCCATCGGCGCTGTAGAAGGTGCCCTTGTCGGAGTCGTTCTCCTCGATGGTCTCGTCGATCGTGGTGGTCGCACTCGGGCGATTGGTGAACGGGCTGGTGCCGAGGGTGAGCGATGGGGCGGGCGGCGTGCCCTCGGTGGTCACCCCGCTGTCGAATCGGTACATCGGCAGGCCGTAGAGGGTGAACTCCTGGAGCACCTTCTCGTCGTAGACGCCGTAGAGGCCGACGCTGGCGAAGTAGTCGTTGAACGAGTCGACGAAGGCGTGGCCGATCGTGCGGGGCCCGGTCCAGTAGGAGGGACGCAGGTTCTCGGCGACGCCGAGCACGAGGGCCTCCGACAGGGCGACGGTGGCGGTGTCGCCGTAGCCGAAGCCGGTGTTGGCCATCAGGGCGCCACCGCCGCCGACGAAGTTCTGGGCCCAGTCGCTCCGGCCGAGGGTGATGTCGGCCTCCGAGACGCCGGCGTGGCAGCCCATCGTGAACAGCCAGGCCCGTTCGAGATCGACCGACGCGAGGTCGGAGGTCTGGAACAGCGTGGCGTCGGTGTAGGTGTCCTCTCCGGACTTCTGTTCGGCCGCCGGGAGGGCTCGATACGGGTCGAAGTGGGCGTTGATCGACAGGACCGAGGCCCGGTCGATCGCGGCCAGTTCGGCCTCGACGTCGTCGTCGGTCCAGGTCTCGGAGATGTCGGTCGACAGGTCGAACCCGGCCGGGCCGCCGAGCACCTCGGCCGTGGCGGTGGCGCCGTCGGTGAGGAAGTCGTAGCCGGTCACGTAGGAGCCGGTCGAGGTGTCGAGCGTGCCGTCGAAGTCGGTGAAGGTCTGCACCGCCTGGGCGACCTCGGCCGGGCTCTCGACGAGGCGACCGATCGCGACCTCCGGGACATAGAGGAAGCGGTCGAGCCAGCGGACGGGGTCGGGGTCGCCGTAGGGGTGGTCGGTGAGGATGTGGCGGGTGGTGAAGGCGCCGAACAGCGACGGGTTGGTCGTCGGGCTGTACTCGGGGGCGAACGCCGCCTCGTTGGCATAGGCCGTGGCGTCGGCCTGGCGGTGCATCGGGATCAACTCGTCGCCGCCGATGATCGTGATGTAGTCGAGCGACTCGTTCGCCTCGGCGTAGGCGGTCAGTTCCGCCCGGATCGACTTGGCCACCGCGTCGGCGGCCTCCCAGTCGCACGGGTTGGCGTCCCAGGCCGAGTAGTCGGTGAAGGGGTCGGTGTAGAGCAGGGCGGCCGAACCGTAGGCGGGCAGGGCGTTGAGTTCGTCGACGAGGGCCTGGGCGGCGCTGTCCATCGTGGCGGCGCCGGCGGCGCCGTGGAGGGCGGTGGCGCGACCGAGGTCGAACACGACGATCGTCTGCAGGCCGGCCGGCAGGGCGCCCGACGAGGCGAGGTCGCCGGCGGCGGGGCGTCCGGCGATCGGATCGCACACGGGGATCGCGATCTCCGGCCGTTGGACCACTCGCAGCAGGTACGGCTCGTCGCTGACGGCACCGTCGTAGCCCGACACCTGGATCTGGTAGCTGGTCCCGCCGTCGAGATCGGTGGCGGCGGCCGTCTCGGTGCCGACCCCACGGTCGCTCGACGACTCGACGACCGAGGCGCCGGCGTCGAGGGGTACGTCGCCGAGGGTCTCGGTGTCGGTGCCGTCGGTGAGCACCGAGCCGAGACCGTCGTCGGTGACGATCGGCGCGCCCAGGGGTGCCCCGGTCTCGGTGGTGCCCTCGGGAAGGGCCTCGATCGGGGTGTAGAGCACGAGGTCGACGTCGGTCGACTGGTGGCCGAGGAAGACCGAGATCTCGTCGCCGGCGGCCGAGCTGGTGATCGTGTAGACGTCGGTCTCGGTCGGTGCGGTCACGTAGCCGAGCTGGAGCACGTCGGCCCCGACGACGCTGGGACCGTCGACGGGCACGACCGTGTGGGGCGCGGCGTCGGTGACCGACTCGGTGTTGGCGCCGCTGACCGAGGCGTCGGTGCCACTGGTGAGGAGGGCGAAGCCGGGGGAGACGTCGAAGGCGAGGACGCGGCCGGTGCCGACCCCGGCGTCGACGAGCCAGGTCAAGACCTGGCCGTCGGGGGTCTCGGAGACAGCCGGGTCGGCGATGGCGATGGTCGCCGCCGGCACCCCGAAGGTGGTCGACGCGTCGCGGTACCGGTAGCCGAGGGGGAGGGCGACCGTCACCTGCACGACGCCGGCGGCATCGACGTCGAAGCCGGCCTCGTAGCGGATCTCGACGGCGTCGTCGACGTAGTCCTGCACGCCGAGGGCGACGAGGTCGAGGTCTTCCCAGGGGTAGTCGGACGGGCCGGCGAGGATGAACAACAGTTCGGCGAGGTCGAGCTGCTCGAGCACCTCGGGCGGCAGGTCGGCGAGCGACTCGGCGCCGTCGAACAGCGTCGAGGCGTCGCGGTCGGCGAGCACCGACTCGTCGAGTTCGATCGCCGACAGGGGGATGGCGCTGAGGGGGATGGCCGACAGCGGCGACGCGGCGAGCGACGATTCGATGTCCTCGAAGGCGACGGCGAGGTCGTAGATGGTGGCCCCGGCGGGGAGGTCGTCACAGGTGATCGGGCTGTTCTCCACCACGAGGTACTCGCAGCCGTCGGCCGTGTCGATCTGGATCGCCGACAGCGGGATCGCGGAGAGCGGGGTGCCCTGGAGCTCGATGGCGCTGAGGGGAATGGCGGACAACGGGATGGCGGACAGCGGGATCGCGCTGAGCGGGATGTCGCTGAGGTCGATGGCGCTGAGCGGGATGGCCGACAGCGGGATGGCCGAGAGCGGAATGGCGCTGAGCGGCGACGCCTCGAGCGACGACGAGCGACTGCCGAGGGCCACCGCGACGTCGTGCAGGGTGCTGTCCGAGTCGAGGCCGAGGTCCTCGCAGGTGAGGACGTCGGCGTCGAGCGCCTCCTCGGCGACGAGGTGGGCGCAGCCGTCACGGCCCTCGATCTCGAGGTCGCCGAGCGGGGTGTCGCCGAGGGCGGT
>JBPEXC010000205.1:0-2187 GCA_052032035.1 Acidimicrobiales bacterium
CGCAACCGCACGACCGCCCGCTCGCCCCAGCGCACCTCGCCGATCGGCCGCCGGGCCCGCTGCCCGGCCCCGAGCGCGATCGACAGGTCGGCTCTCTCATTCGTCTGGCCGGTCTGCGCCAGCGTCCAGCCGGCGGTGGCGGCCAGCTCGGCGATCAGGCCCGGGGTGTCGCTGCGGAGCCCGACCGTGCCGCCGTCGGCCAGGACCAGGGTGTGGACGTCGACCCAGACCGGGCCGTCACAGGCAGGACCTCAATGGCCGGGCGGATCGGGCAGCACCGGCGACACCTCGTCGACGGGCGACGCCCCGGCCGTCGACGCAGCGCCGGCGGGTCGGAGCAGCGACTGGTCGGCGAGCGTGGTGGCGAGGGTGAGCAGATCGTCGGTCACCTGGGCCAGCGGCGCGCCGTAGGCGTCGGCGAAGTCGGCGGCCAGCTCGGCCACCGAGGTCGGCTCCTCGAGGAACCGCCACACCATCGCCCCGGTCGGGTCGAGGGCGACGGCGTTGTGGCGCTCGTCGTCGTAGAGCACGGCCTCGTCGTCGAGGTAGCGGAACAGCACCGCCGGGTTGCGCGCCAGCTTCGTGTCGGCCGTGATCCTCGACGTGCTCATCCGTCGAGCACCGTACACGACACGAAGCCGGCGCTTCCCGTGGTCGATCAGTGACGCTCGATGGTCACCTTGGCCACACGGCGGCCGAAGTCGAAGTCGTCGGAGAGATCACCGACGCCCTGGATCCCGGCGTGGCGCTGGATCACGCCGTTCTCGGCGAGGGCGGGGTCGGTCTCGCCCGAGCCCTCGCCGTCGCCGCAGAACGGGGCGGGCACGAGGTCGGCGCGGGCTTCGGTGTTGAGCTCGGTGCCGGCGTCGTAGGCGCCGAGGAAGAACGAGCGGGAGTCGCCCGACCAGCGGGGCAGCCACTTCGAGTCGAGTCCGGCGAAGCCGTCGTTGGTGCACACGAGCATCGACACGATGCTGAGCCGCTGGCCGCCGGCCGTCACCTCGAAGGTGACCGAGTCACCCGGGGCGATCGGGCCGTCGGCAGGGGCCACGCCACTGGTGCCGAGCCCGGCGTCGTCGAGCGCCGCGGTCAGCTCGGCGGCGAGGACGGGCACGCCGCCGTTCTCGGCCACCTGCTGCACGCCGTGCGACGCCGGGGCGCCGCGGTCGAAGACGCCGACGTCGCGCCCGTGGATCGCCCAGTTGGGCGGGGTCAGCCACTGGCCGTCGGTGAGGTTCTCGATCGTGACCGTGTAGGTCGGGGCCGGGTCGTGGCGGGTGATCGTCACCTCGCCGACGCGACGGCCGAAGTCGAACTCGTCGCCGAGATCGGCGGTCCCCTGGATGCCGCGGTGGGGGCGGATCACGCCGTTCTCGGCGAGGGCGGGGTTGGTCTCGCCCGAGCCGTCGCCCTCACCGCAGAACGGGGCGGGGACGAGGTCGGCGCGGGCTTCGGTGTTGAGCTCGGTGCCGGCGTCGTAGCTGCGCAGGGCGTAGGACCGGGTGGCGCCGTCGCGGTTGGGGAGTCGGAAGTTGTCGACGCCGCCGAAGCCGTCGTTGGTGCAGATCAGCATCGACACGACGCTGAACCGCTCGGCCGCGGTGGTGAGGTCGAAGGTGACCGAGTCGCCGGGGGCGATCGGGGCGTCGCCACCGACGGTGCTGTCGCCGAGGCCGGTGTCGTCGAAGGCGGCCGTCAGTTCGGCGGCGAGGACGGGGACGCCGCCGTTCTCGGCCACCTGCTGCACGCCGTTCGAGGCGGGGGCGTTGCGGTCGAACACGTCGGTGTGCCACGGGTGGGCGGCGACGTTGGGCGGGGTGAGCCACTGGCCGTCGGTCGTGTTGGTGATGGTGATCGTGTAGGTGGGCGGGCCCTCGGTGGGGGTGGTGCGGTGGGCGGCCGACGCCGGGCTGCCGAGCGCCACCAGTGGGGCGCCGACCAGGCCGGCCAGCGCGAGGGCGCGGGTGAATCGTGGGATGCGGGACACGGGTTCCTCCTCGTGGACGCCCCCGCCGGGTGGCGGAGGCGAACGGGGAACGCGCGCCGACGCACCCGGCCTTCCGCCGGTTCACGCTGTTCCCCGCTTGTTCAGAAGTCACCCCGCCGTGGCACGTTCGTGCCAACGAGCCGTGGTGGGTGGGACGTTGGTGCCAATGAGTCGTATGGGGTTTGTTGTCGCCAATGAAC
>JBPEXC010000206.1:0-1575 GCA_052032035.1 Acidimicrobiales bacterium
GCTTCGACCGAGCAGTTCGACCAATGGTTGGCGGCGATCGCCCCGATCGCCGAGGAGATGTTCCGAGACGACAAGGCCGAGCTGGTGGCCGAGCAGGGGCCCGACGCTCCGCTCGAACAGCTCGCCCGCACCAGCCCGCAGCGGCTGATCGACGCCGCCACCGAGGCGCTTCGGATCGGTGCCGCCGCCAGGCGCGGCGGCGCGGTCGATCCGGGCTGCTCGATCGAGCTCGACATCGTGATGGACCAGGCCACCTTCGAGCGTGAGCTCGAGCGCTGGGCCACCGGCTCCGTGCCCGAGTTGCCGCCCGACCAGGCAGCGGCTGTGGCGGCGGAGTTCCAGTGCTACTCGAGGTCCACGGGGCTCGACTGGGACCCGACCGTCGCCTTCGCGGCCGCCTTGGCTGGTCGGCTGCGTCGGATCGTGCTCCATGCCGACGACGCCGGCGTCGACGTGTCGGTCTCCGAGCGATTCCACCGGGGCTTGAAACGCAAAGGCATTGAAATCCGGGATCGCTGGTGTGCGACCCCAGGCTGTGGCGTGCCGGCCTCACAGTGCCACATCGACCACATCCTCCCGGTCTCCCAAGGCGGCGTGACCTCGACGGAGAACGGCGAGGCGCTCTGCCCGAGCTGTCACGGTTGGAAGAGCCTGCTGGAGCAACTCGGCTTCCGCTGACGTCAGCCGGCGGCGGCCGCTTCGACGCGGGTCGCCGACGCCAACTCCGCAAGGTCCACGTCGAGGCGGCGCAGCGCGCGCGACGTCGTGCTGTGGTTGGCCGGGTCGAGGGCGGCGCGGCACGCCGCTGCGAGCACGGCTGCGCCACTCAGCGGTTGACCGGCGGCACGCGCCTCGTCGATGGTCGCCCGGAAGAGGCGGTGACTCGTCGCCCCACTGCGGAGTGGGCCTCGCGGCGTCAAGCCTGCAGTGGGGGTCGGTGGCCGGGTCGTGACGCCGATCGAGGCGAGGGCGTCGGCGTGGGCTGCCTCGACGGCCATCGCGAAGTCCGTTCGGTGGAGGCCGACCGAGGCGAAGGCGCGGGCCGCCGAGCCCTCGTCGAGTTGGAGGGAGGCGAGCACGAGGTACTCGGCGCCGCCCTCCTCGACACCATCGGCGGCCGCCAATCGCTCGGCCAGGGGGAGGCACTCGTTCATCCAACGGATGTCGTGCAGCTTCCGACGCAGGTTCTCGATCATGGTCGATGCTCCTTCGCTCGCTGGTTGATTCGTTTCGCATGGCGCTTGTGGACCGCCTGACGCGACACGCCGAGCGCGTCGGCCAGCTGGGCCCACGTCCATCCCTCGGCGACCGCGTGGTCCACGGCCTCGTGCTCGAGCTGATCGGCCAAGCGCCGGAGCGCGACCACCGCAGCGAGGGCCTCGGCGGTCCGCTCGGGGGCGGGGACCTGGAAGGGGGCGGCGTCCACAACTGTCAACATAGGTTGACAACCGGATCCTGTCAACCTACGTTGACAGCCATGCGACGGATCAACTGGGTCGTGGCGGCCCTCGCGATGACCCTCGGAGTCGCGGCGTGCAGCGGTTCAGGTGACAGTTCGGGTGAGGATCCCGCGCC
>JBPEXC010000207.1:0-5510 GCA_052032035.1 Acidimicrobiales bacterium
ACATGTCCTCCATGTCGTCGTCGGACATGTCCTCCATGTCGTCGTCGGACATGTCATCCATGTCGTCGGCCATCTCGTCCTCGGACATGTCCTCGGAGATGTCGTCGGTGGATTCGGTCTCGCTCGACTCCGCCTCGGCGGCGGCCGGCTCGGCGGCGTCGGACGAGCCACACGCAGCGGCACCGAAGGCAACGGCGAACAAGAGCGCAGCGAGACGGGGGAGTGCAAAGAGACGAGAGCGGGACATCGGTCCTCCTCGGTCGGGGTTGGAACGGCGGAGGGAACCGCCCCTGCCGCACCCCGCCTTCCGCTCCCGCGGAACGTTCACCGCTCGTTCAGAAGTGCTGCTCGCGCCCGCATCGTCGGCTACGGTGCCTCGCATGGCCGATGTGCTGATCTATCACAACCCGAATTGAAGTTCGTCGAAGAACGCCTTGGCGGTCGCCGAGGAGATGAACGTCGACGTCGACATCGTGAAGTACATGCTCAAGGCCGAACGGCCTGACCGAGCCGCCATCACCCGCCTCGTGGAGATCATCGAGGACCCGGTCGAAGACCTGGTCCGCAAGGACGCGCAGTTCGCCAAGCTCGAGCTCGACGCCGATGAACTCGTGGGCAACCCCGAGCGGGTGATCGACGTGCTCACCGAGCATCCCAAGCTGTTGCAGCGGCCCGTCATCGTGAAGGGCGACGCTGCGATCATCGGCCGGCCGAAAGACCGAGTCGCTCCCTTCCTCGCCTGAGCAGGACGGCACCGGCGCCCGACGAGAGCGCCTCGGTCGACCACAGCGCCAGCGCGACGAGCACCGGCTGGAAGAACAGGCGGACGAACCGCTTGGTGTCGGTGTCGAGCCCGAACGCGTCGACACCCTCGGTGTACTGGGCGATGTTGCCGGGGAAGATCGCCACGAAGAACCCGGCGGCGGCCAGGCCGACCGTCGGGCGCCAGCGGCGCGGCGCCGCCAACAACGCCGCGCCCAGCCCGATCTCGACCACCCCGGATGCCAGCACGACGAGATCCTCGTCGAGCGGCATCCAGGCCGGCACCTGGGCCTGGAACTCCTCGCGGGCCGTGGTCAGGTGCGTCACCCCGGCGCCGGCCAGCGCGGCGCCGAGGGCGAGGCGTCCCAGCGTGCGCATCAGGCGCCGACCACTCGGAGGGCCACGTCGATGTTGCCTCGGGTGGCGTTGGAGTAGGGGCACACCTCGTGGGCGGCCTCGACCAGCCCCTGGGCCACGGAGGCCTCGACGCCCGGGATCTCGACGTCGAGCTCGACGCTGAGGCCGAAGCCGCCGGCGCCGTTCATGCCGATGCCGACCGTGGCCGACACCGCGGTCTCGCCGAGCTCGACACCCTGGCTGGTGGCGGTGAGGCGGAGGGCCGAGTTGAAGCAGGCGGCGTAGCCGGCGGCGAAGAGCTGCTCGGGGTTGGTGGCGCCGCCCGGGCCGCCCATCTCGGCGGGGATCCGCACGTCGAGGTCGACCTGGCCGTCCTCGGTGGCGGTGTGGCCGTTGCGGCCGTCGCCCGTGGCGGTGGCGGTGGTGGTGTAGATGGCTTGAATCGTGGTGGACATGATTTGATTGTGCACAACTAAATAGTGGACTGTCAACCCCGGTGACGGATATCCTCGACGGCGTGGCCGACCCGATCCCGCACCTGGCGCTCGATCAACAGCTCTGCTTTGCCCTGTATCGGGCCAGTCGAAGCGTTGTTCGTTCCTACGCCGAGGCGCTGAAGGATCTGGGCATCACGTACCCCCAGTACCTCACGCTCCTGGCCCTGTGGGCCGACGTCGACCGTCCGATGGGGGTCGGCGAGCTCGGCGAACAGCTCGGGCTCGACTCGGGCACGCTCACCCCCCTCCTCAAGCGCCTCGAACAGCGCGGGTTCCTCGAGCGACGACGTTCGGTGGAGGACGAGCGGCGGGTCGACGTGGTGCTCACCGACGAGGGTCGGGCCCTGCGGGACCGGGCGGCGATCGTGCCGGTGCAGCTGTTCCCCGCCTACGGCATGAGCCTCGACGACGCCGCGGAGCTCCGCAGCCGCCTCCACGACCTCGCCGATCGTCTCGACGACGCCTGACCGCCGCCGGTTCGCAGCGTGGCGGGTGTCGGCGGGTAGCGATTGAATCAATCGATTCTTCGCTTGTACGGTCGCGTTCATGCAGACGTCGTTCGTGAGGGTCGAAGCCAGCCCCGAGGAGCTCGCCGAGAGCCGAGGGGTCAACGAGTTCATCGAGGCCGCGCTGGCGGCGGAGCCGGCGATCCACACGCTCTCCGCTCCCGAGGCGCGTCGCGTCCGTGAGCAGGGGGCCGGCGCGTTCCCGGTGCCGGTCCGCCTCGACAGCGCCGAGGCGCGCACCGTGTCGCACGACGGTCACGACGTGGCGGTGCGGATCCTGCGGCCGGCGGGGGAGTGTCGCGGGGTCTACCTCCACCTCCACGGCGGCGGCTGGGTGCTCGGTGGCGCCGACCAGCAGGACGAGCGTCTCGACGGCACGGCGAACGACACCGGCCTGGCCGTCGTGAGCGTCGACTACCGCCTGGCTCCCGAGCACCATCTCGACGACGCCATCGAGGACTGCCTCACCGCGGCTCGATGGCTGCTCGCCGAGGGGCTGGGTGAACTCGTGCCGGAGGGCCCGCCCCGCGTCGTGATCGGCGGCGAGTCGGCCGGCGCCCACCTGGCCGCCGCCTGCCTGCTGGTGCTCCGTGACGACCACGGCGGCACCCTCGACCCGGCGATCGTCGCCGCCAACCTCGTCTTCGGCGCCTACGACCTCGGCCGCACCCCGTCGGTGCGCAACTGGGGCGACCGCAACCTGATCCTCTCCGGGCCCATCGTCGACTGGTTCATCGATCAGGCCCTGCCGGGCGTCGCCGTCGAAGCGCGGCGCGACCCTCGCTGGTCGCCGCTCTACGCCGACCTCGCCTCCCTGTGTCCCGCATTCTTCGTCGTCGGCGACCTCGACCCCCTGCTCGACGACAGTCTCTTCATGGCCGCCCGCTGGGAGGCGGCGGGCAACCCGACCCGCCTCGAGGTCTACCCCGAGAGCATCCACGGGTTCCCGGCCTTCCCGACCGCGCTGGGGGCTCGGGCGATGGCCTCCCAGCACGCCTTCCTCCGGGAGGTGACCGGCGGAGCGTAGGCTCGGCGGGTGGCTGAGCGAGCGGAACGGGCCGAGCGGGTGGAGCGATCGGTGCAGGCGCGGGTCGTCGAGCTCCTCGACGGCCTCTCGGGCGCTCAACGGCAGGTGGCCGAGCTCCTGCTGCGCGACCCCGAGGCCATCGCCTTCGGCACGACCGAGGGGGTCGCCGCCCAGGTCGGGGTGTCGGGGCCGACGGTCGTGCGCTTCGCCGCCACGCTCGGGTTCACCGGGTATGCCGACCTGCGCGACCGGGTGCGCGACGAGCTGTCGGACCGCCTGCGCTCGGCGTCGGCCCGGGTGCGGCAGCGTCCCGACGACGACCTGCTCGACCGCGTCCTGGAGACCGAGCGTCGCAACGTCGAGCGCACGATCGCCGCCCTCGATCCGGTCGCCGTCGACCTCGTCGTCAACCTGCTGGCCGACCGCGAGCGACGGGTGTGGGTGCTGCCGAGTTCGCAGTTCGAGGGGCTCGGGCGCCGCTTCGTCGACGAGCTGTCGATGTGCCGCGGGCGACCGCGACTGCTCGCCGGTTCGGAGTTCCGCGTCCGCACCGAACTGGCCGCCGCCGCTCCCGGCGACGTCCTGGTGACCCTCGACGTGCAGCGTCACGAGGCCTGGCTGGTCCGCACCCAACACACCGCGGTCGAGGCCGGCCTGGTGCCGGTCGCCCTCACCGATCGCCTGCCGTGCTCGCTCGCCCTCGAGGGCGGGCACGCCCTCACCTTCTCGTGCGAGACCGCCACCCCGTTCGAGAGTCAGGTGGGGGCCCTCGTCGTGGTCAACGCCCTCGTCGCCGGCCTCGTCGAGCGGGTTCGCCCCGACCTCGTCGACCGCATCGACCACCTCGAGAGCGTCTGGTCCGACGGGCTCTTCGAGTACTGACGTCTGACGCCGTGTCGTCAGGTGTGTAGTGTTTCTTTCACACTATGAAGACATCACTACACATCCCGGTGGTCACGTCGGTCGAGCTGTTCCGCGTCCACATGCCGTTCTCCGAGCTCGCCGCCGAGGCGATGGCCTCGTCGGACAACGGGCTCGGTATGGCGATCCCCGCCTCCGAGCCCTGGACGCACGGCGACTTCCTCTTCGTGCGCCTCGAGGACGAGGCCGGCAACGAGGGATGGGGCGAGGTGTTCGTGTGGATGCCCGAGTCGGGCACCTCGGCCGAGCAGATGGTCCACGCCATCGAGGCCCATCTCGCCCGCTACGTGCTCGGCCGGGACCCGGCCGACGTGCGGGCGATCCGGGCCGCCATGGACCGCAACGTCGCCCGCAACGGCCCGCCCAAGGCCGGGCTCGACCTCGCCTGTCTCGACCTGGCCGCCCGCCAGATGGGGCGACCGGTCCACGACCTGCTCGGCGGTCGCCATCCCGACCCGATCCCGATGGCCTGCCTCGTGCCCCTCGTCGACCCCGAGGTGATGGTGTGGATCGTGCGCACCGCCGTCGACTCGGGCTACCGGACCGTGCGGCTCAAGCTGGGCAGGGGCCCGGCGGCCGATCGTGCCATCGTGGCCGCGGTGCGGGCCGAGGTCGGCGACGACATCCGCATCCGGGTCGACTACAACCAGGCCTACCGGCCGGCCGAGGCGATCCGGGCGATCAAGGCGATCGAACCGTTCGGCATCGACGCCGCCGAGCAGCCTCTGCCGATGGGTGACGTGCTCGGCATGGTCGAGGTGCAGCAGGCCGTCGACGTGCCCCTCTTCCTCCACGAGGGCTTCTTCGAGGCGTGCGACGTCGTCTCGCTCGTCGAGCTCGGCGGCAGCCGGGTGCTCGGCGTCAACATCGAACGGCCCGGCGGCATCCTGCCGGCCCTCGACCTGATCGACTGGGGTGCCCAGCGGGGGATGGGCACGATCCTCCACAACCAGAGTCTCGGCGTGTCGAGCGCCGCCCACCTCCACCTCGCCACCAGCCGCCTCGACCGCCTCGGTCACGCCGTCGAGCTCGCCGGCGACGTCATGTTCTCCCACCCCCTCGTCACCGACCCGATCCGGATCGAGGACGGTCACTGCGTCGTGCCGGCCGGACCCGGCTGGGGCGTCACCGTCGACCGCGACGCCCTCGACGACCACCTCGCCGGCCCGGTCCACCGCATCGACGGCAGCCACCTCGAGAGCGATCGGGTCGCGCAGGCCGGAGCCGACCGATGAGCGCCAACCCGCCCATCGAGGCGCCCACCGACTACACCACCGCCCGCCGAGCCTTCCTCGACCGGGTCGCCGCCCTCGGCGGCTCGGTGACGAGCCACCCCCACCCCCGCACCGGCCCGGCCGGTGAGGAGGTCGCCACCGATGTCGCCCGCTTCGGCCCCCGCCCGGGTGCGGCCCGCAACGTCGTGGTGGTCGCGTCCGGCCT
>JBPEXC010000208.1:0-3673 GCA_052032035.1 Acidimicrobiales bacterium
GCCGGCCGCCGTCGCCGCCATCGCGAGCAGTTCACCGAACACCGCACCACCGATCGCGGCGCCGCCGGCCACGACCACGGCCCGGCCGGCAAGGTCGTCGTCGAACAGGTCGCGGAACGCCCCGATCCCCGGCCCGTCGTCGGCCACGACCAGCTGCACGGTCCGCACCGGCACCAGGGTCGGCGCCGGCGGCGCGGTGCGCCACACCAGGGGCGGGGTGAGGTGGCCGGGCCGACCGGCGAGCTGCAGCACGTCGGCCAGTGCGGCGGTCGGCGGCAGGTCGAGGCCAGGGCGGGCAGGCTCGGTCATCGGCCGGCCAGGAACTGGTTGAACTGGCGCTTCCACTCCACCGAGGGCCGGTCGGACTGGACGCTGACGACGCCGTCGTTGCCGAGGGGCAGCGGACCCGGGATGCGTTCGAGCATGCGCTTGTCCTCCGCCGCGATCTCGTAGTCGAACGCGAGGGTCTCCTCGGCCGGGGCGTCGCTGCCGTCGTTGCGGAAGAACACGCCGGCGAAGTAGGTCGAGACGTCGTCGATCGGCGCCATCAGCAGCACGATGATGTGTTCCAGTCCCGTCTCGTAGCGGATGGTCGAGCGGACGACGAAGGGGAGCTGGAAGCCGGTCGACATCGACCGCTCGACCGTGTCGGCGTCCTGGCCCGAGGCGGTGGCCCCCGTGCCGCTGTTGGCGGCGGTGACGTCGTAGGCGTAGCCGGTGAACCCACCGGGCAGGTCACCCATCTCGATCGGCGGCACGGTCAGGTCGGCGGCCGAGCCGAAGGTGCCGATGTGGACCCACGGGAAGTGGGAGATGTCCATGAAGTTGTCGATCATGCGGGTGGCGGCGGACTGCCACACGTCGACCGGCATGTTGAGGCGGCGGAAGTCGTCGTCGTGCTCCCACGGCAGGTCGACGATGTCGGCGGTCGGCGGCTCGAGGGCCACCCAGACCAAGCCGTAGCGTTCCTCGCACGGCAGGGCCGGCAGGTGGGCCTTGGGCGGGATCCGGGCCTCGGGTCCCGAGCTGGGGACGGCCACGCACGTGCCGTCGCCACCGAAGATCCAGCCGTGGTAGGGGCACTCGATGCAGCCGTCGATCACGCGACCGTCGGACAGGGGGGCGTTGCGGTGCGAGCAGCGGTCGGGCAGGGCCGTGGCCCGTCCGTCGGCACCCCGGAACAGGGTGATCGCCTCGCCGCACAGCGTGCGAGCGACCGGGCCGTCGGCGGCGTCGAGGTCGTCGCCGGTGATCAGCGGGAACCACACCGTCCGCATGGCGGGATCGAGGGCGAAGCCGTCGGAGGTGGCGGCGTTGGATGCGGCAGGAGCGGGAGGGGTGATCGTCACGAGGGATCCTTGGGACGGGGGCAGGGCGAGGGGGACGGGGCGGCTCGGTCGGCGGCTCAGCGGCCGGCTCGGGCGAGGAGGAAGCGTTGGCGCTCGGCGGCGTCGGCGACGAGGGCGGCCTGGTCGACGCGGGTCGCAGCGCCGTCGCGCAGCACCACCTCGCCGTCGACCACCACGTGGCGGACCCGCCGTTCCGGCGCACCCCAGACCAACTGCGTGATCGGGTCGCCCGCGGGCGACCAGTCGGGGCCGTCGATCTCGACGCACACCAGGTCGGCGGGCGCCCCCACCTCGAGGCGGCCGAGCTCCGGCCGACCGATCGCGGCGGCCCCGGCCGAGGTGGCGAGGTCGAACCCGGTGGCGGCGCCGGGGGCTGCGGCGTCGACGGCGTGGTCGCGCCAGAGGCCGACGAGGAGAGCGGCGCTGGAGAGGACCGACCGGTGGTCGCCGGCGTTGGCGGCATCGGTGCCGATCGCCAGGCGGCCACCCCGCTCGAGGAACGTTCGGTGGCGACCGGCGCCGACGATGCCCTGGGCGAGGCGGAGGTAGGCCCACGGGCAGACGGCGATCGCCACGTCGTGGGCCACCAGCAGGTCGATCTCGTCGTCGTCGAGCCAGACGCCGTGGGCCAGCACGAGGTGGGGGCCCAGCACGCCGAGTTCGGCGAGGTGGGCGACCGGGCGGCGCCCGGTGCGGGCCTCGTAGGCGGCCGGATCGGCGGCGGTCGGCGACAGGTGGAAGGTGAGCCCGACCTCCCGCCGACGGGCGAGATCGGAGGCGGCCACGACGAGGTCGTCGCTCATCAGGTCGTGGCCCACCAGGGTGACGCCGGCGCTCACGCGACCGCCCGCCGGATGGCGGTCGACCAGCCCGGCGGCGGCCTCGATCACCTCGTCGACGGGGCCGGCGTAGGGCAGGCCTTCGGTGTCGGAGCCCCACCGGCCGACGATGCCGCGGAGACCGACGGTGTCGAGCGCCCGGGCGACGGCGTCGACGTGGCCGACGGTGCCGGCCTCGAGCACGGTCGTGGTGCCCTGCCGCAGGCATCGCACCGCCTCGAGGGCGGCCGACACCTCGTCGTCGATGGCGTCGTGGTGGGCGTGGAGCGGCACCGCCCAGCCGTGGATCGCCTCGTCGGAGGAGATCTGGTCGGGGATGCAGCCCTGGGCCAACGGGTCGCCGGTGAGGTGGTGGTGGGCGTCGATGCACCCCGGCGCGACGAGCGTGCCGGCGACCGACACCTCGCGCGGCCTCGCTGCCGCCCCACGCCGGAGATCGGCGGCCGACCCGATGGCGGCGATGGTGCCCCCGGCGACGCCGATCGCGACCTCGCCGTGACCGAGGACGGTGCCGCCGGTCAGGAGCAGGTCGAGGTGGGGGTCAGCGCGGGCATCAGCGAGAGGGTCGGGGCGGGGCACCCGGCGCACTGTACCCCAAAACGAACAGTTGGACCGATGGTCTGACCAAACGTGGTAGCGTGCTGGCATGAGCACCCCGCCCGACGGCTACCCGAACACGCTGATCTTCGTCGACCTCCCGTCGACCGACCCCTCCGCCGCCGCCGAGTTCTACACCGCCGTGATGGGGTGGGACATCGAGGGCCGACCCGAGGGCGTCTTCCACCGGGTCGTGCCGGGCGGCGAGTTCCGGCTCGACGACGGCTCCGACAGCGGGGTCGGCAACCTCCACATGGGCATCTTCGACGTCGCCAACGCCCGCCCCCACCCCGACCCGGCCGGGGTGGAGCCCCGCTCGGTCGTCACCGACGGACGCGGTCCACGCGTCTGGGTCCTCGTCAGCGACGACGACGACGTCGACCGGATCCTGGGCGAGGCCGACGCCCGTGGGGCCGAGGTGTTGTGGCGCCACCACTACTGGGCCGAGTTCAACGGGTTCAACGCCGCGTTCCGCGATCCGTGGGGCACGACGATCATCCTCTGGGTCAAGGGCGGCGACGACCCCCAGATCCCCGACGGTTGGACCAACGAATGACCGGCCGAGCGCTCCCCCGGGCCCCGCGCTGGACCCACATCGCCCTGATGGTCGGCGACATCGACGCGTCGATCGAGTTCTACACCACCTACACCCCGCTCGAACTGATCGACAAGCGTCAGGACGACAGCGGGTGGGGCGCGTGGCTCGGCCAGCCGAGCGACCCCGACAGCCCGTTCTTCCTGGTGTTGGCCCAGTTCCTGCCCGACAAGAACCCGTGGAAGGGCCAGGCCCAGGCCGTGATGGCCCCCTTCGCCCACCTCGGGATCGAGGTGACCTCGCGCGCCGAGGTCGACGAGCTGGCGGCTCGCGCCGATGCCGGCGGCCACCTG
>JBPEXC010000209.1:0-10705 GCA_052032035.1 Acidimicrobiales bacterium
AGACTGCCGATCGGCGCTCCGGCGCTGCGCGCCCTCGGGCCGGGCACGCCGTGCTCGGCCGATCGGGGATCTGGGCTCGCCTCAGCGCCGCCCACGACGAACCGAGCCTCGTCGTCGCCGACGACGACGCCGGCACCGTCGTGATCATCGGCGATCTCGAACCGGCGATGCTCGCCGCCCGCCGCCGCCAGCGCGACCGCCTGCTCGGGTCGGGGGCGCTGCTGGTGCTGTCCGACCGGGGTCAGGTCACCGGCCTGCCGTCGTGGCAGTTCGTCGAGGACGAGGCGTCGCTGCTCCAGAGCCTGGCCGCGTCCCGCGACACCCCGATGGGGCCGGAACGCCGCCTGGTCGTCATCGACGCCCCCCTCGACGCCCCCGGGCTCGGGCCCCTCCTCGGCCGGATGCAGACCCGGCTCGCGATCCTCGCGATCTCGGGCGCGCCGTCGGCCGACGAGCTGTCGCGAGCGATCCACGCCGCCGGCGTGCCCGCCGCCGTCGACCTCGTCGCCCCGGTCGGCGCGGCCAAGGTGGTCACCTATCTCGACGCCGGGATCCCGGTGTGGAGCGTGGCCGGCCATCGTCTCACCCCGGAGTTGATCGTCGCCCTCCGCGCCGATGCCGCCATGTCGGCCGACGGCGAGCAGGCGGCCCCCTGAGCACATGACCGACGCACCCGACGACGCACCCGACGGCGCTGCCGAGGCCGAGGACCCGAAGGCGGCGGCCCGCGCCGCCGCCCTCGAGGCAGCCAAGGAGCGGCAACGGATCGAACGGGTCGCGCTCACCAACGAGGCGAGCCGGCAACTGGTGATCGGTTGGGCGATGGTGATCGCCGTCGTGATCGGGTCGCCGGCCCTGGCCGACGCCGTGTACGGACGCGGCGCCATCGAGGACGCGCTCGGCCGCTTCGCAGCGTGCCTCGCGGCATGCCTCTTCGCCGGCAACCTGATCGCCAACCAGCTCGAGAAGGCCCCGGACCCCGACCTCGACGACGACGACGGCGAAGCGGACGAGGGCCCGGCGTCGTCGGACCGCGGAGCGCAGCAGGACAGCCGGACGCAGTCCGACGGATCGCGACCTGTTGATCTCGCCGGAGCGGCCGACACTCGCTGATGGCCGGGTACGCACACCGCTGCCCGAAAGCACCGGAGACACCCCCTGAGGAGCTACTGTCGTGGTGATGATCGTGGAATCGACGCGCTTCGGTTCGTTCGAAGTCGACGAGGCGCGCTCGATCGAGTTCTCGGAGGGAATCATGGGATTCCCCAACTCGACCCGGTACGTCATCGTCGAAGTCGAGGAATCGCCCTACTCGTGGCTGCAGAGCCTCGACGAGGCCGACGTCGCGTTCCTCACGGTCGAGCCGTGGGCCTTCTTCCCCGACTACGACCTCGAGTTGAGCACCCAACACCAGACCGAGCTCGGCATCACCTCGCCGGAGCAGACGGCGGTGCTGGTCCTGCTCACCGTGCACCGTGCCGATGGTGCTGATGTCGAACTCACCGCCAACCTGCTGGGTCCGGTCGTGATCAACTCCGAGTCGCAGGCCGCTCGCCAGGTCGTGCTCGAGAAGACGCCGTACACCACCCGAGAGCCGTTGGTCGCCTGATGCTGGTCCTGTCCCGCCGCGAATCCCAGTCGATCGTGATCGGCAACGACATCGTCGTGACCGTGATCGAGATCCGGGGCGATCACGTGCGGCTCGGGATCGAGGCGCCGCGGTCGATCACGGTGCACCGCCAAGAGGTGGCGGCCGCCATCGAGGCCGCCAACAAGGAAGCCGCCCAGTCGGGCCCGATCGACGCCTCGATGCTGCCCAAGTTGCCGGGCGCCAAGCCCGCCGCCCCCAAGCCCGGTGGCAAGCCCCCGTCCGGCGGCAAGGCTCCGTCCGGCGGCAAGGCCCCGAAGATCCCGCCGCCTCCTCCGACCTGAACAGGTCGTCCAGCCGTCGGCGCCCGGGTCGGCATGCAGTGGCAGGACATTCAGTGGCAGGAACTGCCCACATGGGACTCGTTGTCGACAACGTCCCACGGAATGTGGTTCATCGCGGCCAAAGAACCGCCGGCGCGGCAGGCCCAGCGAGGAACGGCACGTGCCCTCGGCAGGATTCGAACCTGCGCTCACGCCTCCGGAGGGCGATGCTCTATCCCCTGAGCTACGAGGGCGGGGACCGACGATCCTAACGTCGGGTGGTGCGGTTCCACCAGCACGATTCCCCCGGCCGGTCCGGCGGGCTCAGGACCGCCAAAAGCCCGCCGACGCCGAGCAGGTGCCCCTAGCCTTCGGAGCATCATGATGCGCGACACCCTCCTCGATGCGGTCCGGTCCGCCCTCGGCACCCTCGGTGTCGATCCCGTCCCCGACGCGGTCGTGATCGAGCGACCCGCCAACCGAGACCACGGCGACTGGTCGACCAACGCGTCGCTCGTCTGCGCCAAGCTCGCCGGCAAGAACCCCCGCCAGCTGGGGGAGGAGCTCGCCGCAGCGCTCGAGGCGGCCGACCTGCCCCACGTCGAGGCGCTCGACATCGCCGGGCCTGGCTTCGTCAACTTCCGGCTCGCCCCGACCTGGCTCCACGACGTGCTGCGCGAGACGGTCGAGGCCGGCGTCGCCGACTACGGACGTCACGACTTCGGCGAGGGACGGCGGGTGAACGTCGAGTTCGTCTCCGCCAACCCCACCGGGCCCCTCCACGCCGGCGGCGGCCGCTGGGGGGCGTTCGGCGACTCGCTGTGTCGCATCTTCGAACGCTGCGGCTACGCCCCGCACCGGGAGTACTACATCAACGACCGGGGCGTACAGACCGTGATCTTCGGCGAGTCGTTGCTCGCCCGCAAGCACGGCACCGAGCTCCCCGAGAACGGCTATGCCGGGGAGTACATCAAGGACTGGGCGGCCGAGATGCCCGACGACGTCGACCCGGTGCAGTGGGGCCGCGACCGCTCCCTGACCGAGGTGCGCGAGGCGCTGGCCTCGATGAACGTCCACTTCGACACCTGGTCGAGCGAGAAGGCGCTCGTCGACTCGGGTGCGATGGAGGCGACCCTCGACGAGCTCCGGGCCACCGGCAAGGTGTTCGAGGAGGAGGGCGCGGTCTGGCTGCGCACGACCGACTACGGCGACGACAAGGACCGGGTCCTGGTCAAGGCCGACGGCGAGCCGACCTACTTCCTGCCCGACATCGCCTACCACCGTGACAAGTACGCCCGGGGCGATCACCTGATCGACGTGCTCGGCGCCGACCACCACGGCTACGTGTCGCGCATGAAGGCCGCCCTCGAGGTCCTCGGCCACGGCGCGGACGACTACGAGGTGATCATCGGGCAGAACGTGAAGCTGGTGCGCGACGGCGCCGAGGTCAAGATCTCCAAGCGGGCCGGCACCCTCGTGACGATCGACGAGCTCGTCGACGAGGTCGGCCCCGACGTCGCCCGCTTCGCCTACCTGCTGCAGTCGATCGACTCGAGCCAGACGATCGACATCGACGTGCTCAAGGCCCAGGCGGCCGAGAACCCCGTCTTCTACGTGCAGTACGCGTTCGCCCGCATCTCCTCGATCGCCGAGAAGGCGGCCGAGCGGGGCGTGACCCGCGCCCCCCTCGCCGAGGTCGACCTCGGCCCGCTCGGCCACGAGCGCGAACTCGAGCTGCTTCGTCAGCTGTCGGTGTTCGGCGAGACCCTCGCCCTCGCCGCTCGGGAGCGAGCGCCCCACAAGGTCACGGCCTGGGTCCGCGACCTCGCCTCGGCGTTCCACGGCTTCTACTACGACTGCCCGATCCTGCGCGACGACGTCGACGCCGACACCCGACAGGCCCGGCTCTGGCTCACCGAGGCGGCCCGTACCGGCCTGCTCGTCGGCCTCGATCTGCTCGGGGTCGACGCCCCCGAGCAGATGTGAGCCCCCGGAACGACCTCGGAGCACCGTCGTGAGCGTCCTGCCCCGTCATCTCCTGCCCGACAACGCCGCCGCAGATGCCGATGGGCGCCTCTCGATCGGCGGCTGCGACGTCGCCGATCTGGCGGCGGAGTTCGGCACCCCCCTGTTCGTCTACGACGAGGACCATCTCCGGGCCCGCTGCCGGGAGGCGGTCGACGCCTTCGGTGCGGGCGCCACCTACGCGTCGAAGGCGTTCCTGTGCCGGGCGATGGCCCGCTTGGTTGCCGAGGAGGGCATGTCGATCGACGTCGCCACCGGCGGCGAGCTCTCGATCGCCCTGGCCGCCGACTTCCCGCCCGAGCGCATCGTCTTCCACGGCAACAACAAGTCCGAGCGGGAGCTGCGCGAGGCGATCGCCGCCGGCGTCGGACGGGTCGTGATCGACTCCTTCGACGAGATCGACCGCATCGAGGCGATCGTCGCCGGCCGCAGTACCGACAGCACGAGCGCCGGGCCCGTGCCGGCCCTGCTGCGGGTGACCCCCGGCGTCGAGGCCCACACCCACGACTACATCGCCACCGGCCAGAACGACTCGAAGTTCGGCTTCACCGTCTCCACCGGGGTGGCCGCTCGCGCCGTCGAGCGGGCCCAGGCGTCGCCGGCGATCGACCTGCTCGGCATCCATGCCCACATCGGCTCCCAGGTGTTCCGGGTCGACTCGTTCGCCGGCGCCCTCGAGGTGCTGGCCGACTTCACCGGCCCGCTCGGCCTCGACGAGCTGGTCGTCGGTGGCGGCCTGGGGGTGCCGTATGTCGAGGGTGAGGAAGCCCCGACGATCAGCCAGTGGGGCGCGATCCTCAAGCGCCGGGCCGGCGAGCTCGGCATCACCTCCCGCCTCGGCATCGAGCCGGGGCGCTCGATCGCCGCGGCCGCCGCGATCACCGTCTACACGGTCGGCACGATCAAGCACCTCGAGGGCATCCGCACCTACGTCGCCGTCGACGGCGGCATGAGCGACAACCCCCGTCCGGTCCTCTACGGCTCGGGCTACGAGACGTTCCTGCCACGGGCCGTCGACGTCGACCGCACGATGGAGGCCCGGGTGGTCGGCAAGCACTGCGAGTCGGGCGATCTGCTCGTGCGCGAGGCGAAGCTGCCGGCCGACGTGGCCGTCGGCGACCTGCTCGCCACCCCGGTCACCGGGGCCTATGGCCATTCGATGGGTTCCAACTACAACAAGGTGCTGCGCCCGCCCGTCGTGTTCTGCTCGGGCGGCGACGCCCGCCTCGTCGTTCGGCGCGAGACCTACGACGACCTGCTGGTCACCGACCTCGGCTGAGCGCCGAATCGCCTCACGATCCGGGGTGGCACCCGCCTAGGATCGCAGCCGTGAGCAACAGCGCTGTCTCCGATCGGGATGAGCAAGAGAGCGATCCCGCCAAGCCCGCCGCCGACGCTCGACGGGTCACCGTCGGCATCCTCGGCTGCGGTGTGGTCGGCTCCGCCCTCGTCGAGCTGATCAACACTCGTCGGGAGGCGATCGCGGCGACCGCGGGCGTGGAGCTCGCCGTCCACTCGGTGGCCGTGCGCAGCGCCTCGAAGGAGCGGCCCGGCGTGCCGAGCGATCTGCTCACGACCGACGCCAAGGCCCTCGTCGCCGACCCCGAGGTCGACGTCGTGGTCGAGGTGATCGGCGGCATCGAGCCGGCCCGCACCCTGATCCGCACCGCGATCGACGGCGGCAAGCCGGTGGTGACCGCCAACAAGGAACTCCTCGCCAACTACGGCGTCGAACTCTCCGCGGCGGCCGACGCGGCCGGGGTCGACCTGCTGTTCGAGGCGGCTGCCGCGGGCGCCATCCCGATCGTGCGGCCGCTGCGCGAGTCGCTGCTCGGCGAGGACATCACCCGGGTGATGGGCATCGTCAACGGCACGACCAACTTCATCCTGTCGAAGATGTCGTCGGAGGGCGCGAGCTACGAGGCGGTGCTGGCCGAGGCCCAGCGCCTCGGCTACGCCGAGGCCGACCCGACCGCGGATGTCGGCGGCTTCGACGCCGGCGCCAAGGCCGCCATCATGGCCAGCCTGGCCTTCGGGGCCCGGGTCGTGGCCGGCGACGTCTACCACGAGGGCATCGCCGACATCACCGCCGCCGACATCGAGGACGCGAAGTCGCTCGGTTACGAGATCAAGTTGCTGGCGATCGCCGAGGCGATCGACGGCGACGAGGGACGCGAGATCGCGGTCCGGGTCCATCCGGCGATGGTGCCGGCCGAACACCCCCTGGCCTCGGTGCGCGACTCCTTCAACGCCGTGTTCGTCGAGGGGCGGGCCGCCGGCGAGCTGATGTTCTACGGCCGGGGGGCGGGGGGTCACCCCACCGCCAGCGCCGTCCTCGGCGACCTGATCGACGCTGCGGTCAACGTCGTCGCCGGCACCCACCGCCCGGTCCCGGCCGGCGGCTCGGAGGTGCGGATCCGTCCGATCGACGACATCAGCTCCGCCTACTACCTCAACGTCGAGGTCAACGACTCGCCGGGCGTGCTGAGCGCCGTCGCCGGCGTCTTCGGCCAGCACGGCCTGTCGATCTCCTCGATGAACCAGGAGGGCTTCGGCGAGGGGGCTCGGATCGCGTTCGTGACCCACCAGGCGATGGAGCGCGACCTGCAAGCGGCGCTCCACGACCTGCGTGGCCTCGACGTGGTTCGAGGGATCGGCTCGGTGCTGCGGGTGATCGACGCATGAGCGAGCCGTTGCACTACGCCTCGACCCGGGGTGACGCTCCCGACCTCCCCTTCGACGACGCCCTGCTCGCCGGCCTGGCCACCGACGGCGGTCTCTACTGCCCGCTCGAGATCCCCTCGCTCGGCGAGCTGCCGGCCGACCTCCCCTATGCCGACCTCGCCGTCGAGGTGATGTGGCCGTTCGTGGCCGGGACGATCGAGCGGGCCGACTTCGAACGCATCGTTGCCGACGCCTACTCGGTGTTCCGCGACCCGGCGGTGGTGCCCCTCGTCGACCTCGGCGACGGTCACCACCTCCTCGACCTGGCCAAGGGGCCGACCCTCGCCTTCAAGGACGTCGCCCTCCAACTCGTCGGCCGGCTGATGGACCACGTCCTCGCCGAGCGGGGCGAACGGGTCACCGTGCTCGGCGCCACCAGTGGCGACACGGGCTCGGCCGCCATCGAGGCCCTGCGCGACCGGGAGGCGATCTCGGTCGTGATCCTGCACCCCAAGGGTCGGGTGTCGGACGTGCAGCGTCGCCAGATGACGACCGTGCGGGCCGACAACGTGCGCAACGTCGCCATCGAGGGCACCTTCGACGATTGCCAGGACCTGGTGAAGGCGGCGTTCAACGACCCGGCGCTGCGGGCCGAGTTCGGTCTGGCCGCGGTCAACTCGATCAACTGGGCGCGGGTAATGGCCCAGATCGTCTACTACGTGTCGGCTGCTCGGCGGGTGCGTCCCGACGGCGGACCGGTGTCGTTCTCGGTGCCGACGGGCAACTTCGGCAACATCCTGGCCGGCTGGTACGCGAAGCGCATGGGGCTGGCGACCGGCCAGCTCGTGATCGCGTCGAACCGCAACGACATCCTCACCCGCTACATCGCCACCGGCCGACTCACCGCCGAGAACGTGGTGCCGTCGCTGAGCCCGAGCATGGACATCCAGGTGTCGTCCAACTTCGAACGGCTCCTGTGGGAGGCGTCGGGCCGCGACGGCGCAGCCGTGGCCGACCTGCTCACCCGGTTCCGCAGCGAGGGCGACGTCGAGGTGCCGACGGCGTGGACCGACACGATCCGGGCCGAGTTCGACGCCGGTCACGTCACCGATGACGAGACCCTGGCCGAGATCGCGCGCGTCCACGACGAGCTCGGACTCCTGCTCGATCCCCACACCGCGGTCGGGGTGTTGGCCGCTCGACGCTGTCGGGACGACTCGGGCCTCCCGATGATCACGCTCTCGACCGCCGATCCCGCCAAGTTCCCGGACGCGGTGGAGCAGGCGACCGGCGTGCGTCCGGGCCTGCCGCCGTTCCTGTCCGAGCTGCACGAACGGCCCGAGTACCTCTTCGAGACGACGAACGACCTCGACGCGGTGGCCGGCGAGATCCGGGAGCTGCTGGGGAGCTGAGGTTTGGCGTCGGGGGAGCGGGGAACACCGGAACCGTTCCCGAACGAGCCATCCACAAGGACCCAGCCATGAACCTCCTCATCACCCTCATCGTCATCGCCCTCGCCGTGATCGGTCTGATCACCGTGCTCCGCGGCCGCCGCGTCGTCTGACGCCTCCCCCGCCAGTTCGGCTGGCTCGCATCCCACCCACACCGAACGACGCCCCGCCACGAGCGGGGCGTCGTTCGCGTGCTCGGGGTTTCGTCCCGCTATCGTGTGGCCCCGAGATGGCCGGCGTTCGCTGTGCCCCATCTCGTCGGCGGTCCCCCTCGGCCTCGGTGTCGGGGATCGGAGCGCCACGGTCCGGTCACGACGGACCGCCTCTCCAACCTGATGACGTCTGCCGCCGGCGCGAGGCCGGCCGAGCGAGGAGTGATTCGTGAGCGACCAAGCGATCGTCGAGCGCGCCGACTTGATGAAGAAGGACAAGGGCGAGCTCCAGACCATCGTCGAGGCGCTCGGCGGTAAGGCGGCCAGCCGAGCCCGCAAGAGCGATCTCATCGACCAGATCCTCGAGCTGTCCGGCGTCGTCGCCCCCGCCGGGGCCGACACCGCGTCCGAGGCCGGCACGACCGAGGCCGACGCCGCCGAGGCCGACACCGCCGAGACCGGCTCCGATGCGGGCGACGCCGAATCCGCCGGCGGCTCGGCACCAGCGGCATCGACCGGCGGCGCCAACGACGGAGCGCAGGGCGAGGGCAGGAGCAGCCGTTCCCGCCGCCGAGGTGGACGCAACAGCGAACCGCCGGCCGAGTGGGAGATGGAGCTCCAGAACGGCGGCGGCGCCTCCGACCAGGCCGATTCCGGCAAGCACGGCGGCCGCAACGGCTCCGGCACGGGCGGCACCGAGAAGGGCGGCACCGATCAGGGCAGTGCCGACAGGTCATCCACCGACAAGGGCAGCACCGACAAGGGCAGCGCCCAACAGAGCGGTGCTGACAAGGGCGGTGCCGACAAGGCCCCCACCGACAAGAGCGGTGCCGACGACGACGGCCAGAACCGGCGGCGTCGCCGCCGCGGCCGCAACCGCGATCGCGACGACGACGGTCCCCCCACCCTCGAGCCGGTGCCGATCGAGGGCTTCCTCGAGCTCCGCGACGACGGTTACGGCTTCGTCCGGGTGAACGGCTGGATCCAGTCCCGTGACGACGTCTACGTGTCGGTCAAGATGGTCCGCCAGCTCGGGCTCCGGCGCGGCGACCACATCGTCGGCACCGCCAAGCCCGCCACCCGCAACGAGAAGAACCCGGCCATCGACCAGATCGACTCGATCAACGGGCTCGATCCCGCCGAGGCCAAGGACCGGCCCCTCTTCGACGACCTCACCCCGGTGTTCCCGAGCGAGCGGCTCGCCCTCGGTGCGGACGACGCCCCCGTCTCGGCGAAGGTCGTCGACGCGGTCGCCCCGCTCGGCAAGGGCCAGCGCGGCCTGATCCTCACCCCGCCGTCGTCGGGCAAGACGACCCTGCTCGCCGACCTCGCCGCCGCCCTCGAGGCCGGGCATCCCGAGGCCGAGGTCGTCGTCCTCCTGATCGACGAGCGTCCCGAGGAGGTCACCGACCTCGCTCGCCGCCTCGGCGATGCCGAGGTGGTGGCGTCGGCCTTCGACCGACCGCCCGAGGAGCACGTCGCCCTGACGGAGCTCACCGTCGAGCGAGCGAAGCGCCTGGCCGAGCGCGGTCACGACGTGATCATCCTGCTCGATGGCCTCACCCGTCTCACCCGGGCCCACAACCTCGTCGGCTCCGGGGCCAACCGGATCCTGCCCGGCGGGCTCGACGCCGCCGCCCTCCACCCCGGCAAGCGGGTGATGGGAGCCGCCCGCAAGCTCGACGAGGGCGGGTCGATCACGATCATCGCCACCCTGATGGTCGAGACCGGCTCGGAGATGGACGACGCCATCGCGGCGGAGTTCACCGACACCGCCAACGCCGAGCTGGTGCTCGACCGTCAGCTCGCCGCCGACGGCGTGTTCCCGGCCCTCGACCTCGAGCGGTGCGCCACCCGCAACGCCCAGCTGTTGGGTGATCCCGCCCCGGTCGTGGCCGACTCGGTGCGGTCGCTGATCGAGTCGTTCGGCGGCCGACCAGGCATTCCGCGCTGATCTCCCCTGCCGTTCGCCCCGACGGGAACCCCCGCCCGGGGCCCGTCCCACACCCTTTGCGCGGCCCGAGGTTTCGGGTCGGTCCACATCCCGCCACACTGGAGCAGCTATGAAGCCGGACATCCACCCCAACTATCGCCCCGTCGTCTTCCTCGACACGGGTGCCGACGTGTCCTTCCTCACTCGCTCGACGATCGAAACCGACGAGACCATCGAGTGGGAGGACGGCAACACCTACCCCCTGGCCAAGGTCGAGATCTCGGCCGCCAGCCACCCGTTCTTCACCGGGCAGATGCGCATCGTCGACACCGCCGGTCGCGTCGAGCGCTTCGAGCGCCGGTTCGGCAAGCGCAAGCGCTCGGGTGCTGCGGCAGCCGAGACCGCCGACGCCGCCGCGGAGTGACGCCCTGAGCGACGCTGCGCTGCAGCTGGCCAAGCTGAAGGGCCTCCTCCGCACCGTGGACGGAGGCGATCAGCTGGTCGACGGGCTTCGTGAGACCGATGCTCCCGGTATCGCCGGGGGCATCGTCGCGTCCGGTGGCGGCCCT
>JBPEXC010000021.1:0-3073 GCA_052032035.1 Acidimicrobiales bacterium
CGCTCGAGCACGTGCCCGTGCTCCCAGTCGCTCTCGGAGCAGTGGGTCTGGACCAGGGTGCCGGTGTCGGCCGCCAGCGCGCCGAGCCCGGCCAGCAGCTCGTCGGTGCACGCCGGCACGAAGCGCGGCGTGACGATCGGGCGCACGAGGTCGCCGTCGGGGTCGAGGAGGCGTATGGCGGCGATCGACGCCGCGCTGGCGGCGACGCCGTCGGCCGCCGTCGCGTCGCGGTACCACTCGGGGGTCTGCTCGGGGTGGTCCATGCCGACCCGGCCCACCCAGGCCCGCTGCCCGTGGCGGCGGCAGGCGTCGGCGAGGGCGGTGGCGGCGTCGACGTGGGTGGTGCCGTAGTAGACGGCGGTGGTGGTGCCGTTGGCCAGGAGGGCCGGCACCAGGGCGTCCCACACCCGGATCGCCCACGCCGTGTCCCGGTAGCGGGCCTCGAGGGGGAAGGTGTGGTCGAACAGCCACCGCTCGAGGGGCAGGTCGAGCCCGGTGCCGAGCTGGGGGAACTGGGGGGCGTGGACGTGGAGGTCGACCAGCCCCGGCACCAGCACGGTGGCCGGGTCGAGGGTGAGGTCGACGTCGCCGCCTCCGCCCGGCTCGACCGAGGTGATCCAGCCGGCATCGACGGTGACGACGGCGTCGTGGATCGTCTCGAAGCGGCCGGGCTCGGGGGCCTGCACGATCGTCGCCCGCACGGCGAACGTGCCCACGGGGTCAGCGACCCCCGGTGGTGGTGCCGGCTGCGGACTTCTGCAGGGTGCGCGGCCCGAGGATCTTGGCCAGCAGGTACTCGCCGGCCTCGACCGGCTCGTAACGAGGCGGGTTGTCGGCCGAGGTGCACGACGGCAGGCACTCGATCACGCAGTCGGGGTCGGCCTCGAAGAACTGGGCGACGGAGCGGCGCCGCACGGGCCCGGTCTGGTCGGCGGGCGGCGGCACGACCCGGTGGATCGTCGACACCCAACGGTCGTTGGTCCAGGTGGCCATCATGTCGCCGATGTTGATGATCAGGCTGCCGGGGGCCACCGGCACGTCGACCCACCCGCCGTCGTGGCGGACCTGGAGACCCGGCACGTCGTCGGCGAGGAGGATCGTGAGGATACCGTAGTCGGTGTGGGCGCCCATGCGGAGCTGGCCGGGCAGGGGGTCGGGCGAACCGGGTCGCCGCTCGTAGTTGATGGCCCGGGTGGTGATGATCGCCCGCCGGGTTCGTTCGATGAAGAACTCCTCGTCGAGGTCGAGCCCGAGCGCGAAGCAGCGCAGCAACAGGTCGGCGACGCGCCACGCGTTGGTCTGGTGCCGGAGCCACACGTCGCGCAGCTCGCCTGGCGTCTCGGGCCAGGTGTTGGGCGCGAAGAAGCGGCGGTGGGTGTCGTAGTAGGGCCCGGTGGCGTCCTCCCGGCCCACGTTGAACGCCTCGAACAGGTCGGGGGCGGCGACGTCCTCACCGAGGGAGTAGGCGAGGGCCTCCTCCCCCTCCCCCGAGTAGCCGCGGTTGGCGGCGGGGTCGGGGTCGACGACCTTGCGCTTCTCGGCCTCGGGCAGGTCGAAGAACGCGGCGGTGACGTCGAGCATCTCGTCGAGTTCGGCCTGCGGAATGCCGTGTCCGGTCACCTGCAGGAACCCCGACGTCCGGTAGGCCTCGTCGATCGTGGCCGCCACGGCCTTCCGGGCCTCGAGATCGCCGTCACGGAGCGGGGTGATGTCGACTGCTTCGAATGCCATCGACGTAGTGAAGCAGATCGCCGGGGGCGTTCAGCCCGGTTCGGCGGCCAGGATCTCCGACGCCCGTTCGATGTCGAGGGCGAGCTGGGCCTTGAGGGCCTCGAGCCCGTCGAAGCGCTGCTCGGACCGGAGCAGTTCGACGAACTGCACGGTGCCCTCTTCGCCGTAGAGGTCGCCGGAGAAGCCGATGAGGTGGGCTTCGAGCAGGGAGTGTTCGGCGTCGCGGTAGAAGGTCGGCCGCTTGCCGATGTTGACCGCGGCCGGGTGCCGGGTGCCGTCGGGACGCAGGTACCAGGCGGCGTAGACGGCGTCGGCGGGCTTCGCCATCGTCGGCGCCACCGCCACGTTGGCGGTCGGGAACCCGATCGTGCGGCCTCGCTGGTCGCCGGTGACGACGGGACCGCGCAGTTCGTGGGGGCGGCCGAGCATCCGGGCCGCCTGGCGGACCTCGCCGCCGGCGAGGGCGCGCCGGATCGCCGTCGAGCTCACCGCCTCGTCCTTGCCGTCGCTGCGGGGGATCAGTTCGAGGCCGTCGACCTCGAAGCCGAGCTCCTCCCCCAGCGCCTGGAGCACCTCGACGTTGCCGGAGCGGTTGCGACCGAAGTGGAAGTCGTGGCCGACGACGACCGCCTTGGCCTGCAGGGCGTCGACGAGGACCGCCTGGGTGAACTCGTCGGGGGTCTCGGCAGCCCGGGCCTCGTCGAAACGGACGACGACGACCGTGTCGACGCCCAGGGCCTCGAGCAGCTCGAGGCGCTGGTCGATCGTGGTGAGCATCGCCGGGGCGTTCTCCGGCCGCACGAGCTGGGCCGGGTGGGGGTCGAAGGTGACCACCGCGGTGCGGCACCCGAGGGCCTCGGCCCGCTCCTGGGTGGTGCGGATGACCGACTGGTGGCCGAGATGGACGCCGTCGTAGGCGCCGATCGTCACGGCGTGGGGGCCGGCGCCACCGGCGGCGTCGAGTCGATCGAGGTCACGGATCACGTCCACCGGCGGAAACGGTAGCCGGTCGTCGACGCGAACCGTGAGCCGGCTCGGGCGGCCTTCAGCCGGCCAGGACCTTCACGGGCCGCAGTTCGCCGTCGCGCACCTCGTAGACGGCGAGCACCTCGCCCGCGGCGTCGGCGATCGCCAGACGCCCCGAGCCCCCGGACGGCCCGAGGGGCCGACCGTTGCGGACCTGGGCGGCCACGTCGTCGTCGACCTCGAGCCGGGGCAGGTGGCCGAGCAGGTCGGCGGTGGGGCCGAGTTCGAGGTCGTCGATCGGGCGGGCGTGGTCGAGGGTGAAGGGCCCGACCCGGGTGCGGCGCAGCGCCCGCAGGTGGGCGCCGCCGCCGAGGGC
>JBPEXC010000210.1:0-3970 GCA_052032035.1 Acidimicrobiales bacterium
GTGTCGATGAAGCCCTCGTCCTCGGCGACGCGCTCGAGGCCGTCGGGATTGTCGACGGCGAACTGGCTCACGACGGTGGCCATCAGGAGGGCGACGGCGACGCCGCCGATCACGAACACCCGGGTCGAGACCCGCGTGCGGTCCTGCAGCTGGGAGCGGTCGAGGTCACGGGCGCCGTAGACGAGGTCGGGACGGGCGCTGAGCACGGCCGACACGGCGAGGGCGCTGATGACGGCCTCGCCGATGCCGATCAGGAGGTGGACGCCGACCATCGCGCCGAAGACGGTGTCGAAGGGCACGGGGGCGGCGGCGCCGAACAGCCACTGGATGCTGAACGCGGCGGCCGACAGGACGACCGACAGTCCGGCGCCGAGGGCGGTGGCCCCGATCACGCCGGTGGCGGTGCGGGGCAGGAAACGGCGGAACAGCGTGTAGAGGGCGTAGCCGCCGAAGGCGGGCACGACGGCCATGTTGAGCACGTTGTAGCCGAGCGCGGTGAGGCCGCCGTCGGCGAAGACCAGGGCCTGCACGACCACGACGATGGCCACGACGAGGGTGCCGAGCGACGGGCCGAGCAGGATCGCGGCGAGGGCCCCGCCGATCAGGTGGCCGGTGGTGCCGGCGGCCACGGGGAAGTTGAACATCTGTCCGGCGAAGATGAAGGCGGCGGCGACGCCGGCCAGCGGGATCTGCCGGTCCTTGAGCTCGGCTGCGGCAGCGCGGGCCGCGGCGCCGACGGTCGCGACGCTGATGGCGCCGGTGGCGAGGGCGGTGCCGGCGGTGAGGAAGCCGTCGGGTGCGTGCATGGATGCTCCTGGTCTCGTGCGGCCGGGTTGCGGGGCTCCGGTCGTGGCCGTCGGCGAGCACGCTAGTTGCGACCTGGTCGCAACGGCCCAACCGGGCCGAGGTTTTCTCGCCGGGTACCAAACGGGCCTCGGTGGTACCGTCCGGGCGTGACCGACACCCCAGTCTCCAGCACGCCTGCGACCGACCCGATCCGGATCGCCAACTGCTCCGGCTTCTTCGGCGACCGGCCGAGCGGCGCCCTCGAGATGGTCGAGGGGGGACCGATCGACGTGCTCACCGGCGACTGGCTGGCCGAGCTGACGATGCTGATCCTCCACAAGCTGCGCGAGCGCAAGGTCGGTGGCTATGCCCGCACCTTCGTGACGCAGATGGAGCAGGTGATGGGCGCCTGCCTCGACGGTGGGATCAAGGTCGTGTCCAACGCCGGCGGCCTCGACCCCGCCGGCTGCGCCGACGCCCTCGCCGAGGTGGCCGACCGCCTCGGGCTGGCGCCGACGATCGCGGTGGTCGACGGTGACGACCTCGTGCCCCGGCTCGACGAACTCGCCGCCGCCGACGCCCTCCACGGGTTCGGCGACGAGTCGGAACCGGCCTGGCGGGAGGTCGTCACCGCCAACGCCTACCTCGGGGCCTGGGGGATCGTCGAGGCCCTGGAGCGCGGGGCCGACATCGTCGTCACCGGGAGGGTCACCGACGCCGCGGTCTGCGCCGGGCCGGCGGCCTGGCACCACGGCTGGGGCCGGCACGACCTCGACGCCATGGCCGGCGCCGTCGTCGCCGGACACGTGATCGAGTGCAGTGCGCAGGCGACGGGGGGCAACTACTCGTTCTTCACCGAGATCCCCGGCTGGGACGACCCCGACCGGGTGCGGTTCGGGTTCCCGTGGGCCGAGGTGGCCGCGGACGGGTCGTCGGTGATCGGGAAGCACGACGGCACCGGCGGGCTGGTCGACATCGGCACCGTCACCTCCCAGCTGCTCTACGAGATCGGGGGTCCGCGCTATGGCGGACCCGACGTCGTCGCCCGGTTCGACACGATCGAACTCGACCAGGTCGGGCCCGACCGGGTGCGGATCAGCGGGGTGCGGGGCGAGGCACCGCCGTCGACGCTGAAGGTGGCGACCAACGAACTCGGCGGCTACCGGAACTCGATCTCGCTCGCCCTCACCGGCCTCGACGTCGAGGCCAAGGCCCGCTTCGCCGAGACCGCGTTCTGGGACGCCTGCCCGTTCGGGCCGGCCGACTACGACGAGGTCGACAGCCGGGTGATCCGCACCGACGCCCCCGACGCCGCCAGCCAGGAGGAGGCGACCGCCGTGTGGCGGCTGACCGTGAAGGATCGCGACGAGGCAAAGGTCGGCCGGGCCTTCGCCGACGCCTTCGTCCACACCGGACTGGCGTCGATCCCGGGACTCTACGGACTCGGCGGCGGGCCCTCGGGGGCCCGAGCCTTCGGCGTCTACCGCCCCGGTGCCGTCGACGCCGGCGCCGTGCCCGCGCGGGTGACGATCGGCGGCGAGGTGACCACGGTCGACTCTGCCTTCCCCGCCGACGCTGCCCTTTCCGACGACGCTGTCTTCCCCGCCGACGGCGTGCCGTCGTCGCTCCCGGAACCGGATCCTGGATCGGCAGACGGTGGGCCGGCAGACGGTATGCCGACCGACGTGTCGGCGGAGCTGGTCGAGGTGCCGCTCGGGCGGCTGGTGGGGGCCCGATCGGGTGACAAGGGGGGCGCCGCCAACGTCGGCCTGTTCGCCCGCAGCGACGAGGTCTGGCGGTGGCTCGATCGCGAGCTGACCATCGAACGGTTCCAGGCCATGCTGCCCGAGACCGCCCCGCTCGACGTCGAACGCCACCGGTTCCCCCACCTGCGGGCCCTGAACTTCGTGGCCAACGGCCTCCTCGGCGTCGGGGTCGCCGCCTCAACCCGCCAGGACGCCCAGGCCAAGGCCGTGGGCGAGTGGCTGCGGGCTCGGACCGTGCGCGTGCCGGCGGCGCTGGTGCCCCCGGTCACCGGATGACGTGAGGTCAGGTCTGCAACCGGCGGGCTACGTCACCTGACGGATTCGCTGCGGCGCGAGATCTGCGACGCTCGGCTCTGTGGAGATCGGCGACCCGGCTTCGGGTCGCCCAAGCAGAGCGCCGGGCGACCGGCGGGAGAGGAGTGCAGCATGACTGACGGCGCCACCTGGGAGTGATCAACCCTCCCGAGAGGTAGATCTCCACGTGATCGATGCTCCCGAGGGAGCCACAATGATGACGTGGAGAAGCTGATCGGCCGAGTCGAGGAACTCAGGCGCCTGGAGCATGCTGCACGACGTGCGGAAGCCGACGGCGCCCGCACGGTCCTGATCCGCGGTGATGCAGGCATCGGCAAGAGTCGGCTCGTCGAGGCGATCAGCGAGAATCTGTCGGCGCGAGGCTGGAGTGTCCACTTCGGTTTCTGCGTCGAGCACGACGACCGGCCCCTACCTTTCGGGCCGGTCGTCGGGCTTTTGCGCAGCGTGTGGGACGCCGACCCCAGCGGGTTCCGGGACGACGCCGGCGACCGGGTCGTCGACCTGGTCGGGTTGCTGCCCGATCTGGCCGGACCCGGCGGACCCGAGCGAGCACCGGCGCACGGCGCGGCCCACGACGCCGACCGTCTGATCGACGCCGTGGCGGCCACGCTCCGGCGAGCGGCGCGGCGCCGCCCGCTCGTCCTGGCGGTCGAGGACCTCCAGTGGTCCGACCCCGCCAGCCGCGACCTCCTGGCCTCCCTGATCGTCGATCTCGGCGACGCCCCCGTGCTGATCCTCGTCACGCAGCGGTCGGCGGGCACCGTCGACGACCCCCTCGCCGTCTGGATCGGGGAGCGACAGCGCGTGCCGACGGTCGACACGATCGAGCTGCACGGCTTCGGGCTCGACGAACTGGCCGACCAGGCCACCGCCATCCTCGGCCGTCGGCCCTCGACCGAGGCGATCGCCGCCCTCCACGCCCGCACGGCCGGCAACGCCTACTTCGCCGAGGAGCTGCTGCGAGCCGAGCGCGACGGCCACTCCACGCTCCCGCCCTCGCTCGAGGCCTTCCTCGCCGGTCGCGTCGCCCGGCTCGACCCCGACGCCCGGCGGGTGGCCGCTGCGATCGCGATGGCGGGCGGCCGGGTCGAGCTGAGCGTGTT
>JBPEXC010000211.1:0-5420 GCA_052032035.1 Acidimicrobiales bacterium
CCCAGCCGATTCGCCAGCCGGTCATCGAGTAGTACTTCGAGAAGCTGTTGATGACGAACGCGTCGTCGGTGTGGTCGAGGATGCGGGCGGCCGGCTCGGCGGTGATGCCCTGGTAGATCTCGTCCGCCACGATGGCGATGTCGTTGGCCGCGCAGTGCTCGACCACCGCGGCGAGGGCGTCGTCGCCGAGCACGGTGCCGGTCGGGTTCGACGGCGACGCCAGCACGATGCCCCGCAGCGGTCCGGCGGCGTCGATCAGGTCGGGCGTGGGCGCCCAGCGGGTGGCGTCGTCGACCGGGATCGCCACCGGTTCGATCCCGAGGGCGAGCAGCGTGTTGCGGTAGCACGGGTAGCCGGGCTCTACGACGCCGACCCGGTCGCCCGGTTCGAACAACGACAGGAACGCCAAGGTGAACCCGGCCGACGCGCCGCCGACGACGAGCACCCGGTCGGCCGACACCTTGGGGGTGCCGGCGTCGTCGGTGCCGTAGAGCTCGGCGATCCGGGCCCGCAGCGACTGCAGCCCTGCTGCGTTGGTGTAGCCGAGGGGTTGATCGAGCGACTCCTCCACCGCAGCCCGGGCCGCGGCGGGGAGTCCGGTGGCGGGTTGGCCCACCTCCAGGTGGAGCACCCGGGTGCCGTCGGCCTCGAGCTCGCTGGCGAGGCGGGCCATCGCCATCGCATGGAACGGGGGAACGGAGGCGGCTCGCAGGGCGGCGGAGATCACGCCGACGAATCGTAGGCGGACCGGTGGAGCAGCGGTTCGGTCAGGTCGTGATGTCGATGCCGAAGGCGTCGCGGAAGGCGACGATGTAGTCGTCGAGCGACTCGATGCGGCCGAGGGCGATCCACTCCTCGTCGGTCATCCGGGCTCGACCCTCGGTGATGCCGACCCCGCCCCAGCTCACCGGGTAGCGGAGCTTGGGCTCGTCGGTCTCGATGGCGTGGAGGATGACCTTGCCGACCTCGATGGCGTCGGTGGCGTGGTGGTAGCCGGCCGCGTACATCTGCATCATGCGTTCGTAGTGGGGGCCGTACACGCCGGTCTCGTTGTTTAGGTCGGGGTTCTTGCCGAAGATCGACGACTTGGTGATGCCGGGTTCGATGATCGCCACCCGCACCCCGAACCGAGCGACCTCCTGGGCGAGCTGCTCGCTCACGCCTTCGAGCGCCCACTTGGCGGCCACGTAGGGGGCCTGGGCGATCGCGGCGATGCGACCGACGACCGAGGTGACGTTGACGATCGTGCCCTCGCCGCGCTCACGCATCTGAGGGAGCACTTCCTGGGCGCAGCGGGTGGCACCGCACAGGTCGACGTTCATCACCTCGAGGAAGCGCTCGGCCGAGGTCTCCTCGACGGTGCCGTTGCCGCCGATGCCGGCGTTGTTGACCAGGTGGTCGACCCGGCCGGCGAGGGAGAAGATCTCGGCGAACCCGTCGGTGACCGAGGTGTCGTCGGCGATGTCGAGCTCGACCAGCTCGACCGCCACCCCGGCCTCCTCGGCCATCGTCAGCAGCTTCTCGGCCCGCGACGTCGACCGGACGGTGCCGATCACGCGGTGCCCGGCCTCGGCCAGGTGGAGGGCGGTGGCGCGGCCGATCCCGGAGTTGGCGCCGGTGACAACGGTGACAGGTGCGTCGGTCATGGCCAGCACCCTACGCGCGCCGGTATCGAGGGGCGAGCGTGCGGGCTCGACTGATCGAGGGTCTGTCAGCGCTGGTCGTCGGAACGCCAGCGAGCGACATCTTGATCAGTCGTCCGGCGCGCTCGGGTTGCCTCGATCAGTGGGAGTCCATCGGGGCCCTGGATCACTCGCCGAGGAGTGGAAGTCGACCGGCGCATGAGTGGAGTCTAGAGCGAGTCCGAAGGCCGCCGATCACCGGTTTCGGGTCCGCCGATCGCTCAGGCGCCGGTGAGGTTGCCGGCATGCCACTCGGCGAGGCCGGCATCGATGAGGCGGAACACGACTCGCCAGGCGCCGACGTCGGCGAGTTCGTCGGCGTGGGCACGTCCGTAGGCCCGGCCGGCGGCGTTGTTGCGCTGGTCGACCGCCGAGTCGACGGGATCGACTGCGCCCTCTTCCTGCGCATCGGCCAACGCGACGGCGAGCGACTCCCCGAAGTGGGCGGTGAGCCCGGCCTGCCAGGAGAAGTGGCGCACGGCGTTGACGCGGCCGACCTCGCCCGAGGCCCGCATCGGGGTGAGCAGCAGCGCAAGGCCGGTGAGATGCAGCGCTCGGAGCGCCGCCCACGGCCCGGCCCCCGCTCGACGAGCGGCGCGGTAGAGCACCGGCGAGCGTCGCGCCGACCGCAACGCGGCCCGTGCCTGCAGGAGGAGTGAGGTGGCGCCGGCGGACATGCGACCAGTGTGCACCCCCGAGGATGGCGGTCCGAGGTCGCGGCCGGGCAGCGGCCGGTCGGCGTCGCTGTCAGACTGACGGGCGATGACGATCTCGGTCTTCGACCTCTTCTCCGTCGGCATCGGCCCGAGCAGTTCCCACACGGTCGGGCCGATGCGCGCCGCACGCCGCTTCGTGGTCGGGCTCGACGAGAGCGACCGCCTCGCCGACGTCGTCCGCATCCAGTGCGTGCTCCACGGTTCGCTCGGCGCCACCGGCAAGGGCCACGGGAGCGACAAGGCCGTCATCCTCGGGCTCGCCGGCCACGACCCCGAGACCGTGCCGGTCGACGAGGCCGACGACATCGTGGCCGAGGTGCGCGCCTCGAAACGGCTCTCGGTCCTCGGTCGCCACGACGTCGACTGGACCCCGAAGGTCGATCTCGTCTTCCGTCGCCAGGCCCTCGGGTTCCACCCCAACGGTCTGCGCTTCACCGCCCTCGACGCCGCCGGGTCGATCGTCGACGAGCGCACCTACTACTCCGTCGGCGGCGGCTTCGTGGTCGACGGCGACGACGCCGGGCCGGCCACCCCCGTCGTGCTCGACACCGCCCCCGATGTGCCGTTCCCGTTCCGCACCGGCGTGGAGCTGCTCGCCCGCTGCGCCGAGGCCGACCGGTCGATCGCGGCGGTGATGCTCGCGAACGAGGTGTCGCGCCGCCCCGAGGCGGAGGTGCGTGCCGGCCTGCTCGAGATCTGGGCGGTGATGCAGGCGTGCGTCGATCGCGGCTGCCGCTCCGAGGGCATGCTCCCCGGCCCGCTCGGCGTGAAGCGTCGGGCCCCGGGCCTGCGTCGCGACCTGACCGCCAACCCGGAACGCTCGCTCGCCGACCCCCTCGCCGTCCTCGACTGGGTCGGCCTCTATGCCCTCGCCGTCAACGAGGAGAACGCCGCCGGGGGCCGTGTCGTCACCGCCCCCACCAACGGGGCCGCCGGCATCGTGCCCGCCGTGCTGCACTACTACCACCGATTCGTGAAGGGCGCCGACGACGCCGGCATCGTCGACTTCCTCCTCACCGCCGGCGCCATCGCCGTCCTCTACAAGGAGAACGCCTCGATCTCCGGCGCCGAGGTCGGCTGCCAGGGCGAGGTCGGCGTCGCCTGCTCGATGGCGGCCGGCGCCCTCTGCGCGGTGCTCGGCGGCACCCCCGCCCAGGTCGAGAACGCGGCCGAGATCGGCATGGAACACCACCTCGGGCTCACCTGCGATCCGGTCGGCGGGCTCGTGCAGATCCCCTGCATCGAGCGCAACGCGGTGGCCTCGGTGCAGGCGATCAACGCCGCCCGTATGGCGCTGCGGGGCGACGGCACCCACCACATCAGCCTCGACCGGGTCATCCGCACGATGCGCGAGACCGGCCGCGACATGAAGGCGAAGTACAAGGAGACATCCCGGGGCGGATTGGCCGTCAACATCATCGAGTGCTGAGATCGGCCCGGGACCACCAACCGAGGGGGACAGATGACCGAGATCGCCACGCGCCCGGCCGGCCACGGGCCGGTGCCGGCCTACGACTGGATCGCGTCGCACGTCGAGCACCGCCCCGACGCCGAAGCGGTGCGCGAGGTGGCCACCGGCCGCCGCTTCACCTACCGCGACCTCGACGCCCGGGTCGACGCGATGGCCGCCCACTTCGCCTCGCTCGGCATCGAACGGGGCGACCGGGTCGCCGTGCTCGCCCACAACGGCGTCGAGTTCTTCGACGTGCAGTTCGCCTGCGCCCGCACCGGTGCGGTGGCGGTGCTGCTCAACTGGCGGCTCACGGTCGCCGAGCTCGAGTTCATCATCAACGACTCGGCGCCCAAGCTGCTCGTCCACTCCGACGAGTTCGCCCCGGCGGCAGGCGAGCTCCAGGGACTCTGCGGCATCGGCGCCCTCCTCGAGATCACCGACGGCTCGCCCGACAGCCCCTACGAGCAGGCGCTCTCGGCCGCCGCCGGCGGGACCTACGACCGCCCCGACCTCACCCACGACGACGTGCTCACGATCATGTACACGTCGGGCACGACGGGCCTGCCGAAGGGGGCGATGATCACCCACGGCATGAACTTCTGGAACTGCGTCAACCTCGGTGTGCCGATGGGCGTCGGCACCGACACGGTCCACCTCAACATCCTGCCGCTGTTCCACACCGGCGGTCTCAACTGCTACTCCAACCCGGTCCTCCACGCCGGCGGCACCGTCGTGTTGGCCAAGACGTTCGAACCCGGCGAGGCGCTGCGACTGATCGGCGACCCGGCCGAGGGCATCACCCACTTCTTCGGCGTGCCGGCTCCCTACCAGTTCATGATGCAGCACCCCGACTTCGACTCGACCGACCTGTCGCGGTTGCGTCGGGCCGGGGTCGGCGGCGCCCCGTGTGCGCTGGCGATCATGGAGCGCTGGGCGGACCGCGGCGTGGTGCTGGCCCAGGGGTTCGGGATGACCGAGACCAGCCCGGCCTGCACCGCGCTGGCCGACCCCGATGCCCTCCGCAAGCTCGGCTCGGTCGGCAAGGCCCTGCTCCACACCGAGCTGCGCATCGTCGATCCCGAGGGCAACGACGTCGGCGACGACGAGGTCGGCGAACTGTGGGTGGCCGGCCCCAACATCACCCCCGGCTACTGGAACCGTCCCGACGCCACCGCCGGCGCGTTCGAGGGCCGCTGGCTCAAGACGGGCGACGCCGCCCGCCGCGACGACGAGGGCTTCGTCTACATCGTCGACCGCTGGAAGGACATGTACATCTCGGGCGGCGAGAACGTCTACCCGGCCGAGATCGAGAACGTCCTCTACCAGATCCCGGGCGTCGTCGAGGCGGCCGTGATCGGCGTGCCCCACCCGCGTTGGGGCGAGGCCGGTCTCGCCGTGCTCGTCGTCGAACCCGACGCCGAGGTCACGCGCGAGGCCGTGATCGAGCACTGCGTCGGGCGCCTCGCCAAGTTCAAGGTGCCCGACGACGTCGCCGTGATCGACGCCCTGCCCCGCAATGCCACCGGCAAGGTGCTCAAGCGGGAGCTGCGCTCGACGTTCGTGGAGGCC
>JBPEXC010000212.1:0-6354 GCA_052032035.1 Acidimicrobiales bacterium
ACTCCACATGAGAAACGTTGATCGTGATACCACGCTCACGCTCCTCCGGCGCCTTGTCGATGTTCTCGAACGCCGTCGCATCGTTCCCCTCGACACGATCCGCCAACACCTTCGTGATCGCCGCCGTCAACGTCGTCTTCCCATGGTCGATATGACCCATGGTCCCCACGTTCACATGCGGCTTGTTGCGTTCGAACTTTTCCTTGGCCATGGCTGGCTCGCTCCTTGGGTTCGTGACGAGGAGTTCGTATGCGTCGAACCGCCCCGTCGACGACGGGGCGGAGGGGATCAGCCACGACGGCCGATCAGTAGCGACGGTCGGGCTCGAACCGACGACCTCTCGATTATGAGTCGAGCACTCTTACCAACTGAGCTACGTCGCCATGCGAAGGGTGAGCCCTGGGGACCGACCGCTAGCGGAGCCTCCTGTGAGAATTGAACTCACGACCTTTTCCTTACCATGGAAACGCTCTGCCGACTGAGCTAAGGAGGCGCAGCTCGGCGCACAGCACCGAGCGTCTGGAAGTCTGCCAGCTTACCGGCCCGCCCCCAACCACCGTCGGTCAGATTTCCGAGGACTACGATGCTCGCCGTGGCCCGCCCCCGCACGGCTCCCCTGCCGACGTGCTGATCCGTCCCGCCGTCGACGACGACGCCGAGGCGTTGCTCGAGATCTACAACCTCGAGGTGCTCACGAGCACGGTGACGATGGATCTCGTGCCCCGCGACCTCGAGACCCAGCGCCGCTACCTGGCGGAACGATCGGGCGGGTTGGCCGTGCTGGTGGCCGAGATCGACGCCGGCGACGGCCCGGAGGTCGTCGGGTTCGCCTCCCTCAGCTTCTACCGCGACCGTCCGGCCTATCGGACCTCGGTGGAGAACTCGGTCTACGTGCATCGCAGCCACCACCGACGAGGCGTCGGCTCGGCCCTGCTCGCCGCCCTCCTCGAGCGGGCAGCCGCCCACGGGTTCCACGCCGTGTTCGCCCGGATCGCCGGGCCGCAGGAGGCCTCGATGGCCCTGCATCGGGCCCACGGCTACGAGCTGGTCGGCATCGAGCGACAGGTCGGCCGAAAGTTCAACCAGTGGCACGACGTCGCCGTCATGCAGCGCCTGCTCTGATCGCCGCCACCGGGGCCCGGAACGCAATCGAGCCCGGCCTCGGGGGCCGGGCTCGATCGAGCGAATGGTGGGCCGGGAAGGATTCGAACCTTCGTAGGCGAAGCCGGCGGATTTACAGTCCGCTCCCTTTGGCCACTCGGGCACCGACCCAGGAGGTGTAGGAGGTTAGCGGTGCGGTAGCGTCGCGCCATGCCCAGTTTCGATGTTGTCTCCGAAATCGACCTGCAGGAAGTGCGCAACGCCGTCGACCAGGCCCAGCGCGAGGTGAGCAACCGGTTCGACTTCAAGGGAACCGACTCGAGGATCGACCTCGACGACAAGGCGATGACCATCACGCTCGAGACCGCCAGCGAGGACCGGATGTTCGCCCTCCGCCAGGTGCTGGAGGAGAAGTTCGTGAAGCGCTCGGTGTCGCTGAAGTCGGTCGACTTCGGCGACCCGGAGGACGCCGCCGGCGGGCGGTCCCGTCTCAAGGCCGACCTGAAGGCCGGGATCAGCAGCGACCTGGCCAAGAAGATCAACGTCCACATCAAGGAGCTCAAGCTCAAGGGCATCCAGAGCTCCACCCAGGGCGACCAGGTCCGCGTCACCGGCAAGAAGCGCGACGCCCTCCAGGACGTGATCGCCTCCCTCAAGGAGGGCGACTTCGATCTCCCCCTGCAGTTCCAGAACTTCCGGGACTGACCGTCTCTTCAACGACCGTCGTTCCGGTGACCGTCGTTCCTGTGGCTGAGTTGGTTGCCGTTGTGCAATCGCGCGCACAGAACCGTGGAGCGGTCCGGGAGTAGAACGGACAACAGCCGCCGGCACCGGGCCGGCGCCGACATGGAGGGCGGTGCGCGATGGACGACCAGACGACCCCGTCGTCCTCCGTCGTGCTCGGCGTCGACCTCGGCACGACCTTCACCACCGCCGCTCTGCAACGCCCGGGGCGCGACCCCGAGATGCTGTCGCTGGGTGCCAGCGGCTACGGGGTGCCGTCGGTGCTCGTGCTGCGGGACGACGGCACCTTCCTCGCCGGTGAGGACGCCGCCCTGCGCGCCGCCTCCGACCCCACCCGGGTCGCCCGGTTCTTCAAGCGACAGCTCGGCGACGGGTCGACCCGGATCGTCGGCGGCACACCGTTCACACCCCAGACCCTGACGTCGCACCTGCTGCGCTGGGTGCTCGGCGTTGCCTCCGGCCGGCTTGGCGCCCCACCCGATCGCGTGGTGCTCACCCACCCGGCCAACTGGGGTCCGTATCGCCGGGAGATCTTCGAACAGGCGGCGGCGATGGCCGGCGTCGACGACCTCGTCCTGTGCACCGAGCCGGAGGCGGCGGCGATCAACTACGCAGCCAGCGCCCATGGTCGAGGGCGCGGCGGGATCGACGCCGAACAGGTCGACGACGGCGAACTGATCGGGGTGTACGACCTCGGTGGCGGCACCTTCGACGCCGTCGTCCTCCGGCGAACCGGCGACCGATTCGAGATCGTCGGACAACCCCGGGGCGTCGAACGCCTGGGCGGCATCGACTTCGACGACGCGATCCTCGGCTTCGTCGCCGAGGCCTGCGGCATCGACCTGGCCCGGTTCGGGGCCGGGGACGAGGCGACGGTCGCCGCCGGCCACCGCCTGCGCGACGACTGCATCGCCGCCAAGCGACTGCTGTCGGCCGACACGTTCGCCGACCTGCGGGTGACCCTGCCCGGCGTCGAACGCACCGTGCGCCTCACCCGACAGGAGTTCGAGCAGCGGGTGCGACCTCGCCTGGTCGAGAGCCTGACGGCGTTCGAGGCGGCCCTGCACTCCGGTGGGGTGGCGCCCGACGACCTGAGCCGGATCCTGCTCGTCGGCGGATCGTCGCGCATCCCCCTCGTCGCCCAGCTCGTCACCGAGGCCTTCGGGCGGCCGATCGCCGTCGACAGCGATCCCAAGAACGCGGTCGCCCTCGGCGCGGCCCGGTTCGGGGCGAGTCGCGACGCAGAGCCGACCGACACCTCGGCCGGGTCGCCGGCGGGCGACGTGCTCGACATCCGGTCGCTGCCCGACCTCGCCCCGGGCCCGCCCCCGCCCAAACTGACGACCGTCGACCTGCGGTCGTTCCCGCCACCCCCGGCGCCGGCACCGCCGCCCGGCACGCCGGCCGCTCCGGTGAGTCCGCCGACCGAGCCGGTGGCCGCTCCGGCCCCGACACTGCCCGACACCACCACGACCACCGTCGCTGGGGCCGGTGCTGCCGCTGCGAGCGAACCGACGCCGATCGTGGTCGCCCCGCCGAGCGACCTCGCCGGCGTGGCGTCGGAGTCGCGTCACCGCATCGTCTTCCCTGCCGCGGTCACCCCCGAACCGGCGGCTCCCGTCGCCACCGCGACCACCGCTCGCCCCGACCAGGCGAGCCGCGCCCTCCCGGTGCTGCTCGCCGTCGGCGCGCTCGTCGTCCTGATCGTCATCGGTCTCGTGCTCGGCGGCGTCGTCTGACATCGCCGAGCCACCCACCACCCACCCACACCCGAGTTCTCAGCCCATCTGGAGGGAGTCATGGACCAACAACTCGACCCGTCCCACGTCGAGGCGTTCAAGGAACGCTTCGACGCCGTGCACAACAACGTGTCGCACATCATCAAGGGCAAGCCAGGCGAGATCCGTCTCGCCCTCACCTGCATGCTGTCGGAGGGGCATCTCCTCGTCGACGACGTGCCGGGCACCGGCAAGACGTCGCTGGCCAAGGCGCTGGCCGCGTCGATCGAGGGCTCGATGCACCGCATCCAGTTCACCCCCGACCTGCTGCCCACCGACGTGACCGGCTCGATGATCTACCACTCGACCGAGGGCCGGTTCGAGTTCCACCCCGGCGCGGTCTTCGCCAACGTGGTGCTCGCCGACGAGATCAACCGGGCGTCGCCCAAGACCCAGTCGGCCCTGCTCGAGGTGATGGAGGAGCGCCAGGTGACCGTCGACGGCACCGTGCACGCCACCCCGCGCCCGTTCGTGGTGATCGCCACCCAGAACCCGGTGGAGTTCGACGGCACCTACCACCTGCCCGAGGCGCAGATCGACCGGTTCATGATCCGGATGGCGATGGGCTACCCGAGCCACGAGGCCGAGATGCACGCCATCCGCGACCGGCTCCGGGGCCAGCGGCCCGAGTCGCTGTCGCCGGTGATCTCCACCTCGGAGTTCGAGTGGATGATCCAGACCGCGGCCGCCGTCCACGTCGCCGAGTCGCTCGAGTCCTACGTCGTGACGATCGCCCAGGCCACCCGGACGATGGAGGAACTCCGCCTCGGCGTCAGCCCCCGCGGCAGCCTGGCGTTGCTGCGGGCCGCCCAGAGCTGGGCGGCGGCAAAGGGTCGAGGTTTCGTCACCACCGACGACGTGAAGGAGCTCGCCCCGTTCGTCCTCGGCCACCGCATGCTGCTCTCGCCCGAGGCCGAACTGTCGGGCGTCACCGCGGCCCAGCTCACCCAGCGGGTGCTCGACGCCGTGCCCCTGCCGGCGGCGAGGGTCTGACGTGCTCACCCCCAACGGTCGCTGGGCGGTGCTGATCGCGCTCGCCACCGGCGCCCTCGGCGTCGTGTTCGACTACCGGTGGGCACTGTGGTGCGCGCTCGCGCTCGGGCTGGCGCTGGCCGCCGCCCTGGCCTGGACGACCCGCACCCCACAGCTCACGGCCCACCAGGTGCTGTCGCCGCCGGTCGTCGGGGCGGGGGACGCGTCCCACGCCGTGGTGACCGTGCGCAACGAGGGCGCGACCACGAGCGCGCCGGTGCGGGCCGCCAACCGGGTCGGCGACCGGATCGTCGCCGTCGACATCCCCCGCCTCGCCCCCGGCGCCCAGCATCGGGCCGAGCTGGTGCTGCCGACCGACCGACGGGGCCACCTCGAGGTCGGCCCCCTCACCATCGACCGGGGCGACCCGTTCGGTCTGGTCCGGGCGACGACCCACCGGGGCGGCACCACCACCCTCGTCGTCCACCCGGCGGTGCACCCGATGACGACCCTGCCCACCGGCCACCGCCGCGAGCTGGAGGGGTCGACCACGGCCCGCCCCCAGGAGGGCGGCATCTCGTTCCACAGCCTCCGGACCTACGAGCCCGGCGACGACCTGCGCCTGATCCACTGGCGCTCGGTGGCCAAGACCGGGTCGTTGATGGTGCGCAAGAACGTGCTCACCTCCGAGCCCCGCCTGATGGTCGTCCTCGACACCTGGGCCGGCTCCTACGACGCCGACAGCTTCGAGGACGCCGCCAGCGTGGCGGCGTCGCTGGTGCAGGCGGGTGCCGAGAGCCGGTACCCGGTGACGTTCCGCACCACCGGCGGCCTCGGCGGCGACATCGCCCCGTCCGGCGACGGGCGCGGCGAGGTGATGCGGATCCTCGCCGGGGTGCAGCCGACCGACGCCGACCCGGGCCTCAACGCCGTGGTCCGCTTCGCCGAGCGGGTCGAGGGCGTGAGCCTCGGCGCCGTGACCGGCCAGCCGTCGGCCGACCGGACCGCCGGCATCACCCGGGTGCGACCCCGGTTCGACATGGTGACCGTGGTGCAGGTCGGGGAACGCTTCGACCGTCCTGCGATGCGGATCCCGGGTGCCCTCGTGATCAACGGCACCGACACCGCCGATGTGCTCAACCGCTGGAAGGGACGGTTCGGATGAACGGGCTCCCACCACGCACGGCATGGCGGGCCGCCCTCGCGGCGGTCGCCGTGCTCGCCGCCGTCACTCCCCTGGCCTGGCGCTGGGACGCCGTGTTCGCGGACGGCGGACACCGGCTGCCGATCCTGGCGTCGACGCTGCTCGCCGTGCTCGGCTCGGCCGCGCTGGCGACGCTGACCGCCTGGCGACGGGTGGTGCTCGTGGCCGCCGGGTTCGCCTGCCTCGCGCTCGGTCTCGCCGCCTGGTACGCCACCGCCCTCGGCGATCTGCCGGGCGACGCGGTCGGCGCGTGGAAGGACGTCGCCTCGGTCGGCCTGCTGTTGCCGACGGTCCGGGGCTTCGTGCTGGCCCCGGTGGTGATCGCGGCCGCCGCGGCGTGGCTGTCGATCGTGGTGGCGTTGCGGGGACCGGCGGTCGCCGTGCTCGCGCCTCTGGTCGCGGCGCACGGGGCCACCACCGCCTACACCGTGGAACGGACATCCACCCCGTGGTGGGTGGCGCCGCTCCTGGTCGCCGCCGTGCTGGCGGTCAACGCCCTCCTGCGGCCCGGCGCCGACAACGTCGCCGCGGGATCGGCACCGGCCGGTCCGGCCG
>JBPEXC010000213.1:0-3652 GCA_052032035.1 Acidimicrobiales bacterium
CTGGCGATGGCCACCCTCGGGCTGGCCGTGATGGCGCCGGCGTGGCTGTTCCGCCAGGCCTGGACGGGCGATGCCCAGGTGTTCGAGGTGCCGCGTGTCGCCTTCGCCGGCGGCGCCCTCGACCTCACGTCCCAGCGCACCTACTACCTGTTCGTCCTCGTCGTCGGCGGCGCGGCCGTCGGCGCCCTCGGGTGGCTCTCGCGTCGGCGAACCGGTCGGGCGTGGCGTGCGGTGATGGACAACGAGGCCGCCGCGGCGGCGATGGGGGTGAGCCCGTGGCGCACCCGGGTCGCCTCCTTCGTGGCCGCCGGCGCCCTCGCAGGACTCGCCGGAGGGCTGTGGGCCGGACTGTTCGTGACCTTCCGGCGGGGTGCCTTCACCCCCGACGAGTCGATCGAGGTGGTGGTGATGGCGGTCATCGGCGGACTCGGCTCGATCGGCGGCGCCGTCGCCGGCGTCGTCTACGTCGGAGCACTGCCGGCGTTCTTCTCCGACCTCGAGAGTCTGCAGCTGCTGGTGAGCGGCGTCGGCCTCCTCGCCCTCCTCGTCTACTTCCCCGACGGCATCGCCGGTGTCGTCGGCCGCCTCCAGCGCCTGGCCGCCGGGCCGGCGGCGCGGTCGGGCACCGCTGCCCCCACCCAGGTGGCCCGAGCAGCCCAGTCGGCAGATGCCACCGTCACGCCGATCGCCAGTTCCGCCCGACGCCTCGAACTCGACGACGTCGTGGTCTCCTTCGGGGGCGTGCGAGCGGTCGACGGCGTCGGTCTCCGCATCGAGCCTGGCTCGATCGTCGGCCTGATCGGGCCGAACGGTGCCGGCAAGTCGACGCTGCTCGGCGCGATCAGCGGCCACGTGCCGAGCACCGGTCGGATCTCGATCGGTGACCTCGACCTGAGCGGTCGGTCGCCCGACCGGCGGGCCCGGGCCGGCCTCGGCCGCACCTTCCAGGACGCTCGGCTCTACCCGTCGCTCACCGTCGGCGACGTCGCCCTCGTCGCCGCCGCCCGTTCGACGGACCCGTCGGCGACCGCCGCGGCTGCGCTGGCGGCGACCGGGCTCGCCGACTTCGTCGACGAGCGCTGCGGGGTGCTGAGCACGGGCACCCGCCGGATCCTCGAGCTGGCCTGCCTCGAGGCGGGCGGGGGCGACGTGCTCCTCCTCGACGAGCCGACCGCCGGCCTCGCCCAGCGCGAGGTCGAAGCGTTCCCGACGGTGCTCCGGGCGCTGCGCGACCGACTCGACGCGACGATCGTCGTCGTCGAGCACGACGTCGCGATGCTCGGTCGGGTGTGCGACCGGCTCGTGTGTCTGGAGTCGGGACGAGTGCTGGCCGACGGCACCCCCGCCGAGGTGCGCAACGACCCGGCGGTGATCGAGTCCTACCTCGGCACCGAAGCGGCGGCGGTCGATCGCAGCATGCGCTGAGTCCGACCCCTACCCTGTCGCCCATGGCAGGTGGGTTGGTAGGACTTCTCGACGACGTGGCCGCGCTGGCGAAGCTGGCGGCGGCCTCGATCGACGACGTGGGAGCGGCCGCCGGCCGGGCGAGTGCGAAGGCGGCCGGTGTCGTCGTCGACGACACCGCCGTCACCCCTCAGTACGTGCAGGGTCTGGCCGCCGACCGTGAGCTGCCGATCATCAAGCAGATCGCCACGGGATCGCTGCGCAACAAGCTGTTGGTGATCGTGCCCGTCGCCCTGGTGCTGTCGGAGTTCGTGCCGGTCCTGGTCGACATCATCCTGATGTTCGGTGGCACGTTCCTCTGCTACGAGGGCATGCACAAGATCATCCACAAGCTCAAGGGCGACGATCACGACCACGACGAACCGGCCGTGGTCAAGGGCCCCGAGGCCGAGAAGGAGACCATCGCCGGCGCGGTGCGGACCGACTTCATCCTGTCGGCCGAGATCATGGTCATCTCCCTCAAGGAGGTGATCGACGAGGGGTTCGTGTCCAAGGCGGTGATCCTCGTCGTGGTCGCCGTGCTGATCACGCTCGCCGTCTACGGCGTCGTCGCCCTGATCGTGAAGATGGACGACTTCGGCCTCCAGCTCGCCGAACGCGACGACGAGGCGAGCCAGAAGCTCGGCCGGTCGCTCGTGTCCGCCATGCCCAAGGTGCTGCTGTTCCTCAGCGTGGTCGGCACCGGCGCCATGCTGTGGGTCGGCGGCCACATCCTCCTCGTCGGTTCCAAGGACCTCGGCTGGACGTGGCCCTACGACCAGGTCCACCACCTGGAAGAGGGCCTCAACGGCGTCGTCGCCTGGCTGCTCAACACCGGCATCTCCGCCATCATCGGGATGGTGGTCGGCGCCATCGTCGTCACCGTCGTCGAGCAGCTCCCCTTCATGAAGAAGCAGGCTGCCGCCCACTAGCGGCTCGGGTCACTGGTTGGGCCGCACCAGGTACTTGTTGCCGGTGGCCATCCGAGCCCAGCCGGCGATCGACTCGGCCGACAGCATCTCGGGCAGGTCGACGTCGTGGGCGTAGCTGCTGGCGAAGGTCGTGGTGATCTCGGCCGCCACCTTGGCCTGCATCGCCTGGGCCACCGACGGTTCGATGGTGGCGAGGTGGTTGGGCAGCACCCAGCCGCCGACCGACCAGGCCATCCCGTAGGTGCGGTCGAGCATCATCGGTGAACGGTCGAGCGAGCCGTAGGAATAGACCTGCTTCGGCGTCATCGTGCCGTAGACCCCGACCGGGGCACCGAGCTCGAGCTGGGCCCGCTCCATCGCGGAGAGGATCGACGATGCCAGCGTGCCGCCGCCGGTGGCGTCGAAGCCCAGGGTGGCGCCGGTGGTGACGAGGGCGGCGGTGAGCTGATCATCGAAGTCGTCGTCGTTGGAGTTGACGACGTGCTCGGCGCCGAGCCCGCGCAACAGCTCGGCCTGTTCCGGTCGGCGCACGATGTTGACCAGGGGCACGCCCTCGTCGGCGCACAGCTTCAGGAGCATCTGGCCCAGGTTCGACGCCGCCGCCGTGTGCACGATCGCCGAGTGGCCCTCGGCCCGCATCGTGTTGAGGAAGCCGAGCACGGTCAACGGGTTGACGAACGCCGAGGCGCCGTCGCGGGGGTCGGTGCCGTCGGGCAGCACCAGGCAGGCGGCGTGGTGTGCGACCCGGAACTGCTGGTACATCTCACGGGCCAGGACGGTCACGGTCTTGCCGAGCAGCGCCTGGGCCTCGGACGACGAGCCGGCGTCGACGACCACGCCGCACCCCTCGTTGCCGAACGTGAGGGCCTTGCCGGCGCGGGGCGCCACGACGGGCCAGGCGGCGTCGGGGATCTCGAAGGTGGCGACCCGGTCGGCGCCGTCGCCGGTGACCGACACGGTGCGCGGGTCGGCGCCACCGAGCAACGGCCCGACGTCGGACGGGTTGATCGGCACGGCTTCGACCCGGATGACGACCTCGTCGGGACCGGGCGTGGGCATGGGCGCGTCGACGAGGTCGAGGCGGAGCGTCTGGTCGTCGTTGACGGTGGAGCGGAGTGTGAGCGGCATCGCCGGATCCTCCCAGCTGGAGCCGCTCATGGGAAGCCCAACAGGTCGAGGAGCGTCTTCCACTGGTGGCATCGGCGGCACAGCGCCTCGCCGTTGCTGGTGATCGTCTCACCGCCGGCCGAGACCGGCACGATGTGGTCGACCTCGCA
>JBPEXC010000214.1:0-4876 GCA_052032035.1 Acidimicrobiales bacterium
GAGATCAGCGATCTGCTGTCGCGAGCCGGGCACTACGTGATGCTGCGGTTCAGCGAGAACACCGCCGATCCCGAGCGGGGCGCGGCGATGATGCAGTTCGAGGAGGCCTCGACGGCGATCTCGACCAAGCTGATCTTCGTCGACCTCGAATGGGCCGCCGCCGATGACGACCACGTCGCCGCCATCATCGACGACCCGGCCCTGGCCCGAGCCCGCCACCACCTGATCAAGCTGCGGGCCAACCGGCCCCACCTGCTCACCGAACCCGAGGAGCTGATCCTCACCGAGAAGAGCGTCACCGGCGCCTCGGCGTGGATGCGGCTGTTCGAGGAGCTGACCTCGGCGATCGAGGTCGACCTCGACGGCGAGACCGTCACCCTCGAGGGGGCGCTGTCCAACCTCGCCCATCCCGAGCGCGACGTGCGCCGCACCGCCGCCGAGGCCGTCTCCGCAGCTTTGGAGCCCGGCCTGCGCACCCGCAGCTTCGTCTACAACACCCTCCTGCTCGACAAGGCGACCGACGACCGGCTGCGCAGCTTCGACACCTGGCTCTCCAGCCGCAACCTGGCCAACGAGGCCAGCGATGCCTCGGTGCAGGCGCTCCACGACGCCGTCGTCAACCGCTACGACATCGCCCAGCGCTGGTACTCGCTGAAGGCGTCGGCGTTGGGCATCGACCGCCTCGCCGACTACGACCGCATGGCGTCGGTCGCCAGCAGCGACGCCCGCATCGGCTGGAAGGAGGCCACGTCGATCGTCACCGACGCCTACGCGTCGTTCTCGCCCGAGCTGGCCGGCATCGTCGGCCGCTTCATCGACGAGGGCTGGATCGACGCCCCGCAGCGCCCCGGTAAGCGCCCGGGCGCGTTCTGCGCCTACACCGTGCCGAGCCATCACCCCTACGTGCTGCTCAATTGGACCGGCCGCAACCGTGACGTGCTCACCCTGGCCCACGAGCTCGGCCACGGCCTCCACGCCTACCTGTCGCGCGAGCAGGGGATCTTCCACCACTCGACGCCGCTCACCCTGGCCGAGACCGCCTCGGTGTTCGGCGAGACCGTCACCAACAACCGGCTGCTGTCGATGTTGGACGATCCGGGCGAGCGGTTCAGCCTGCTCGCCTCGACCCTCGACGACGCGGTCGCCACCGTCTTCCGTCAGATCGCGATGAGTCGTTTCGAATCCGGGGCCCACACCGCCCGCCGGGAGGAGGGCGAGCTCAGCGTGGATCGTCTCGGCGATCTGTGGATCGAGACCCAGGCCGAGATGCTCGGCGACTCGGTGGAGCTGACCGAGGGCTACCGGTCGTGGTGGAGCTACATCCCGCACTTCATCGGCAGCCCCGGCTACGTCTACGCCTACGCCTACGGCCAGCTCCTGGCCCTGTCGGTGTATGCCCGCTACCAGGAGTCGGGCGACGAGTTCGTGCCGGCCTACCTCGAGCTGCTGCGCGCGGGCGGCAGCCGCTCACCCGAGGAGCTGGGCGCCATCGTCGACTGCGACCTGGCCGACCCCGGCTTCTGGGACGCCGGCCTCGACATCATCGAGCGGCAGCTCACCGTCGCGACCGACGCGGCATCCGCCGCCGGTCGCCTCTGAGCGTCGCGACCGTCACTGAGCGTCGCGACCGTCAGGGTCGGCTGGCCACCAGGGCGTCGATCGCCGCGAGGACCCGATCGGTGGCGGCGTCGAGTTCTTCCTCGCCGTGGCGGGTGACGATGTCGGCGTGGGCCTGTGACGGAGCGACGTACTCGTCGTGCATCGGCTTCACCGTCGCCGCGAACTGGGCGTGGACCGACGCCGGGGTGCGCCCCCGGTCGGCCACGTCGCGGGCGAGGCGGCGCTCGAAACGCACCGGTTCGGGGCAGGCCCGGTAGACCCGTAGGTCGAACGTCGCCACCAGCTCGGGATAGGCGAGCAGGAGGATCCCGTCGGCGACGACGACCGGTCGGGGTTCGACGATGTGGACATCCGTCGTGCGGGAGTGGGTCGCGAAGTCGTAGACCGGCACGGCTGCCTCGCGACCGGCTCGCAACGCCTCGAGGTGGTCGACGAACAGTTCGTGGTCGAGCGAATCCGGGTGGTCGTAGTTGACGGCCGCCCGCTCCTCGGGGGTCCGGTGGCCCTGATCGACGTAGTAGCTGTCGAACTGCAGGCTGGCGGCCCGATCGCTGCCGAGGCGACGCGCCACCATCCGGGCCAACGTCGTCTTGCCCGACCCGCTGCCTCCGCTGATGGCGACCAGGATGCTCACGGGGAACGAAGGGTAGTCGGCGCCGAGCGGCGCTGCGGTGGGTCGGACGGCTCGGTCTGTGTCCGACGGGCCACGGGTGCCGCGACCCGGGCGATGTGGCGTCTACGGTGCGGCAGGTGATCGCCGACCTCCTCGGGTGGCTCGAAACGGTGTCGACCGACCCGTGGTTCTACGCCGTCATCTTCACCATCGCGCTCCTCGACTCGGTGGTGCCGGTCGTGCCGAGCGAGACGACGGTGATCCTCGGCGGCATCGCCGCCGGTCAGGGCCACCTGTGGCTCGCGCTGGTGATCGTCCTCGGTGCGCTCGGCGCCGCCACCGGCGACAGCATCGCCTACTGGCTCGGTCGGCGTGGGGGAGGGGCCCTCCAGCGCACCGTGTTGTCGGGCGAGAAGGCCCGGCGCCGCCTCGAGTGGGCGACCGAACAGCTCCGGGTCCGGGGTGGGCTGCTGCTGGTGACCGCACGCTTCATCCCCGGCGGGCGCACCGCGATCACCGTCTCCTCGGGGTTGACCGAGCAGCCCTACCAGCGATTCCTCGCGTTCGATCTGCTCGCCTGCGTGCTGTGGGCGACCTACGCCGGCGTCCTGGGACGGCTGTTCGGGGCACGGTTCAAGGACTCCCACACCACTGCGTTCCTGCTCGCCTTCGGCGCAGCGTTGTGCGTGAGCGGACTGGTCGAGGCGGTCCGTTGGTGGCGTCACCGTGGCGACGACGACTGAGCCCGAGTCGAGCGCGCGATCGCACCGGAAAGCGATGCATAGCTATGCAGAGATCCGTATGATGTTCCGATGGATGCACCCATGAACCGTGTCGGCATCGTCGGCGCCTCGGGCTACACCGGCGCCGAGCTGTTGCGACTGCTGGCCGGCCACCCCGGGCTCGAGGTCGTGGTCGCCACCGGCGACTCCAAGGCCGGCACCGCCATCGCCGACCTCTACCCGAGCCTTGCCGCCGTCTACGGCGACCGCACCTACGACGCCTACGACGTCGATGCGATCGACGGCCTCGACCTCGTTTTCTGTGGTCTTCCCCACGGGGTGAGCATGGGCGTCATCCCCGAGTTGCGGGGTCGGGTCGGCCACATCGTCGACCTCGGCAGCGACTTCCGGCTCCACGACGCAACGCTCTATCCCCAGTGGTACGGCGCGGAGCACACCGCCCCCGACCTGCTCGACGACTTCGTCTACGGCCTCCCCGAACTGTTCCGCTCCGAGCTGCGGGGCGCCGAACTGATCGCCGCCACCGGCTGCAACGCCGCCACTGCGGTGTTCGCCCTGGCCCCGCTCCTCGAGGCGGGCCTGGTGGAGGGCGACGGCCTCGTCGTCGACCTGATCACCGGCGTCAGCGGCGCCGGGCGGCCGCCGAAGGAGAACACCACGTTCTGCACGGTCGACGAGAACGTCACGGCCTACGGGGTGCTCACCCATCGGCACACGCCCGAGATCGAACAGGCCCTCACCGAACGCACCGGCGTGCCCGCCACCGTGCTGTTCACGCCCCACCTCGTGCCGATGAACCGGGGCATCCTCGCCACCTGCTACGGCCGACCCGCCGACTCGGTCACCACCGAGCAGGCGATCGAGGCGATGGCGGCCTTCTACGCCGACTCGCCGACGATGGTCGTGTCGGAGCGGCTGCCGAGCACCAAGGCCACGCTCGGGGCCAACACCGTGCACCTCACCGCCCGGGTCGATCCCCGCACCGGCCTCGTGGTCGCGATGGCCGCCCTCGACAACCTGATGAAGGGAGCGTCGGGCATGGCGATCCAGGACGCCAACCTCGCCCTCGGGCGCCCCGAACTCGAGGGCCTCTCCCTCGTGGGGGTCTACCCGTGAGCGCCGTGTCCCCCCTCGCCCCCGACGCCTTCCCGACCCTGCCGCCGGTCCGCGGCGTGCAGCTCGCCACCCTCGCGGCCGGATTGCGCTACCAGGGGCGGGCCGATCTGTTCCTCGCCACCGTGCCCGAGGGGGCGACCGTGGCCGGCACCCTCACCCGCTCGCTGTGCCCGTCGGCGCCGGTCGACTGGTGCCGGCGACTCCTGCCGAGCGGCGCCGGGCGAGCGATCGCCGTGAACGCCGGCAACGCCAACGCCTTCACCGGCCGCCACGGGGCCACCGACGTCGAGGCGACCGCCGCCGCCTTCGCCGCGGCGCTCGAGCTCGATCCGGACGACATCTACCTGTCGTCGACGGGCGTCATCGGCGAGACCCTGCCGATCGATGCCTTCACCGCTGCCGTGCCCACGCTGGTGGCCGGGTTGGCGTCGAGCGACGCCGACGGCTGGGAGGCGGCCGCCAACGCGATCCGCACCACCGACACGTTCCCCAAGGGGGCGAGCGTCGGCATCGAGGTCGACGGCGTCGAGGTCCACGTCGTGGGCATCGCCAAGGGCAGCGGCATGATCGCGCCCGACATGGCGACGATGCTCGGCTACGTCTTCGTCGACGCCGCCGTCGACGCCCCGCTGCTGCAGGAGCTCACCAGCCACGCCGTCACCCACAGCTTCAACCGGGTGACCGTCGACTCCGACACCTCCACCAGCGACACCGTGCTCACCTTCGCCACCGGCGACGGCCCACGGATCGAGGCCGGCTCGGCGGCCGCTGCGGCGTTGGCCGA
>JBPEXC010000215.1:0-9955 GCA_052032035.1 Acidimicrobiales bacterium
TGCTCGACGACCTCGTCGCCGCCCGTGTCGACTGGCGGGGGCAGCGCCGGGGGAGGAGCGCGTCGATCGTCGTCCTGGTCCACCCCGACGGGGAACGCTCGATGTTGACCGACCGGGGCGATGCCGACGCCCTCGAGCCCCTCGACCCGACGTGGCTCGACGACCTGACCGCCCTCCACGTGCCGGCCTACTCCCTGGCGGTCGACCCGCTGGCCACCACCGCCACCGACGCCATCGCCGACGCCCGCCGCTGGGGCGCGCTGGTCAGCATCGACGTGTCGTCGGTCGACCTGATCGCACGGCAGGGCCCGGCGTCGGTGCTCGCCCGGCTCGACGCGCTCCGACCCGACGTCGTCCTCGCCAACGGCGACGAGTTCGCCGCCCTCGGCGGCGCAGCGGTGTGGACCGATGCGCCCCACACCCCCGTGCTGGTGAAGCGGGGGCCCGACCCGGCCCTCGTCGTGCGGGGCGCCTCGATCGTCGAGGTGCCGGTGCCCGAGCCGCGCCACGACGGCGTCGACACGACCGGTGCCGGCGACGCCTTCGCCGCCGGCGTGGTCGTCGCCATGCTCGACGGCGCCGACCTGGTGGCGGCAACGACCGCCGGGCACCACGCCGCTGCGGCCTGGTTGGACCGGTAGACGCCGACCGCCGTCAGGCAGTCGGGGTCAGCCGGCGGTGGTCACGCGGTGTTCGGCGCCGCGTTCGATCGTGACGATCTCGCCGCCGACGTCGAGGGGGAGGGCGTCGCCGTCGACGACCCGGACCGTGTAGCCCTCCGGGTCGACCTCGACCTCGGCCGTCGCCCCGGTCCGCACCAACCGCAACCGCAGGCCGGCCCACGTCTCGGGCAGGCGGGGGCTGAAGCTGAGGGCGTCGCCGGTGTCGCGCATGCCGGCGAAGCCGTGCACGAGGGCGGTCCACACCCCACCGGCGTTGGCGACGTGGACGCCGTCGGCGGTGTTGTGGTGGGTGTCGAGCAGGTCGAGGTAGAGCGCCTGATGGAAGTACTGCAGCGCCAGCTCGTGGCTGCCGACCTCGGCCGCGACGGTGGCCTGCACGCACGACGACAGCGACGAGTCGCCGGTGGTGATCGGGTCGTAGTACTCGAAGTTGCGGCGCTTCTGCTCGAGGGAGAAGTGTTCGTGCCGCAGGAACATGGCGAGCACGACGTCGGCCTGCTTGAGCACCTGGTGCCGGTAGATGACCAGTGGGTGGTAGGAGAGCAGCAGGGGGTAGTTCTCGGCCGGGGTGTGCTCGAAGTCCCACCGCTCGAGCTCGAGGAAGTTGTCGTCCTGGGGGTTGATCTGCAGCTCGTCGTCGAAGGGCAGGTACATGGCGTCGGCGGCGGCGTGCCAGCGCTCGACCTCGGCGAGGTCGAGGTTGGTGTGGCGACACAGCGCCTCGAACGCCTCGGGCTCGTCGTCGCGCAGCCACTCGACCGTGCGGGCCGCGAACCGCATGTTGAAGCGGGCCATCACGTTCGTGTAGAGGTTGTCGTTGACGACGGTGGTGTACTCGTCGGGCCCGGTCACGCCGTGGATCTTGAACTTCGGTTCGCCGTTCACGGCGTAGAAGCCGAGGTCCTCCCACAGTCGGGCGGTCTCGACGAGGATCTCGGCGCCCTCGTTGGCCAGGAACTCGCGGTCGCCGGTGGCCTCCACGTACCGCTCGATCGCCTGCGCCACCGCAGCGTTGATGTGGTACTGGGCGGTGCCGGCGGCGTAGTAGGCGGACGCCTCCTCGCCGTTGATCGTGCGCCACGGGTAGAGCGCCCCGACCTGGCTGAGTTCGGTCGCCCGCTGGCGGGCCATGTCGAGCATGTGCCAACGGAACCGGAGCAGCTTCCGGGCGGCGTTGGGGTTGGAGTAGGCGAGGAACGGGACGACGTAGACCTCGGTGTCCCAGAAGTAGTGGCCGTCGTAGCCGCCGGCGGTCACACCCTTGGCCGCGATGCCGGCCTCGTTGGTGCACGCCGAGGCCTGGGCGAGCTGGAACAGGTTCCAGCGCACCGCCTGCTGCGCGTTGTCGTCGCCGATGATCTCGACGTCGCTGGTGGCCCAGAAGTTGTCCATCCACTCCTGTTGCTCGGTGCGCAACTGCGACAGCCCGGTCTGGCGGGCCCGAGCCAGGGTGCGGCCGCAGCGGTCGGCGAGCTCGACGCTGGGCACCCCACGGGAGGAGTGGTACGACACGAACTTCGTGATGCGGATCGGCGCGCCCTCGACGCCGTCGATCGTGAAGACGGTCTTGGCGAGATCGGCCTCGACCGTTGTCGCCACCGAGTACTCACACGACGTGTCGACCTCGTGCTGGTAGGCGGCCGCCATCGTCATCTTGCTGTCGAAGCAGCGGTAGCCGAGGGCGACCTCGCCGCCGTGGGCCCCGTCGAGGTGGCGCTGCAGTCGAGGCTCGAGCACCCGCCGGTCGAACTTGCGGGCCTGGCGCGGGTCGACGCCCTCGCCGAGCGCGGCCGAGCGCACGTGGTACTCGTCCTCGCCGTCCTGCCGGTTGAGCAGCTGGGACGACACCACGATCGGTGCCGAGCCGTCGAGCAGCTCCAGCTCGAAGGTGAACACCGCCAGGTGGCGATGGGTCATCGACACCATGCGGGTCGACAGCACCCGGACCCGCTTGCCCGACGGCGTGCGCCAGATCAGTTCCCGCCACGAACGTCCGGCGGCGAAGTCGACCACCCGCTCGTAGGACTCCAGGTCGGCCCGGCCGACGAGGAGGGGCTCGTCGTCGACATAGACCTTCATCAGCTTGGCGTCGGGCACGTTGACGATCGTCTGCCCGGTCTTGGCGAAGGCGTGGGCGCTCTCGGCGTGATGGATCGGCCAGGTCTCGTGGAAGCCGTTGAGGTAGGTGCCGTGGCTGTGGGCGTCGCGGCCCTCGCTGGCGTTGGCCCGCATGCCGATGTAGCCGTTGCCGAGGCCGAAGAGGGTCTCGGTCACCCCGAGGTCGTCGGCCGACGGTTCGGTCTCGATCAGCCGCCACGGGTCGACGGGGAAACGGTGCTGGGGCATCGCCCCGGACAGCTGGCGAAGCTTCATCATCGGGTGGACTCCTCGAGGGTCTCGCCGAGGTCGGTGACGACCAGGTGGGCGCCGGCCTCGGCGAGGGCATCGGCGTTGCCGCCGCGGTCGACGCCGAGCACGAAGCCGAAGTCGCCGGCCACGCCGGCGGCGACGCCCGACGAGGCGTCCTCGACGACCACGGTGCGGGCCGGATCGACGCCGAGGAGTTCGGCGCCGCGGAGGTAGGTGTTGGGTGCCGGCTTGCCGGCGAGCCCCTCCTCGGCGGCCCGAACGCCGTCGACGATCACCTCGAAGCGCGAACCCATCCCGGCGGCGGCGAGCACGGGTCGGGCGTTCTTCGACGACGAGACGATCGCCTGCGGGGTGCCCGCGGCATCGAGGTGGTCGAGCACGGCGACCGAACCCGGGTAGGCGGCGAGGGGGTCGCGGGCGAGGATCTCGTTGAAGATCTCGTTCTTCTTGTTGCCCAGGGCGCAGACCGTGTCGTCGCCGGGAGCGTCGCTCGGGTCGCCCCACGGGAGCTCGACGTCACGCGACGCGAGGAACGAGGCGACCCCGTCGTAGCGGGGCTTGCCGTCGATGTAGGTGAGGTAGTCCTCGGCCGTCGCGTCGTACTCCGCGAAGAGTTCGCTCCAGGCCCGCTCGTGGATCTCCGCGGTCGGGGTGATCACCCCGTCGAGGTCGAAGAGTACGGCGTCGTAGTCGGTCCACTCGAACGAGGTCGGCATCGGCGCGAGTGTAGGGTCCACCCTCGCAGGGTCGGCCCGAGGTCGGCGCCCTTGAGCGACCGGCCGGGTTCAGGCTCCCGTCAGATCTGATCCAACCAGAGCGGGGCGTGGTCGAGCAGGAACTCGCTGACCCGGTAGCACTGGTCGTAGACGGTGCACAGGTCGTCGCGGCGCAGGAAGATGTCGCCGAGATCGAGCTCGACGCGGGCCGAGATGTTGAGGGTCCGTTCGGGGGCGTCGGTGACCGCCGCGGTCGAGTCGATCGCCGAGATGGCGAGCGGCAGGTCGGGCCCCCCGATGCCGGCCAGGTCGGTGGCGAGGCGCAGCAGGTCGGGGCACTTCGGCAGGGGCGGCAGGCTCCAGTTGAACATGAGCGGGATCGTGAACCCCGAGGGCGGTTCGGCGTCCTCGGGGAGGTCCATCATCTGGTCCTCGAAGGTGAGCAGGAGGCGGGGCTCGAGCTCGACGGCGAGGTGGAGGTCGAGGGGGCCGCCGCACGCCCGCTCGGGGTGGAGATCGACCTCCCAGGCCTGGCGCATCGAGTAGGTCTCGACGAAGTGTCGTTCGTCGTGGACGTGGAAGCCGTGGTCCGCTGCGTGGTCCTTGAGCTCGGCCACGAAGCCGGGCACATCGATGATCGCCATGGCGACCAGAATGCCAGCGCTCGACCGGCTTGCCGCAGTATCGCCGGGTGGTTTTGCCACACTGAGCGGCGTGGCCCCAACGACTGCACCCGTGACCGCCGACCAGCTCCTCACGGTGTTTTCCCAGGTCGCCGACGAGGTGGCCGAGGCGATGGCGGCCCAGCTCGACTGGGGTGGGTCGGGGCAGCGCAGCGACCAGTACGCCCTCGACGTCGTGGCCGACGAGGTGATCGTGTCCGGCCTCGACCCGCTCGGGGTGGGGGTGCTGTCGGAGGAGCTCGGGGTGCGCCCCGCCAGGGCCGGCGCTGCGGGGGAGGGGCTGACGGTCGTGGTCGACCCGGTCGACGGTTCGACGAACGCCTCGCTCGGGCTGCCCTGGTTCGCCACGAGCCTGTGTGCGGTCGACGACGAGGGGCCCTGGGTGGCGCTGGTGGCCAACCTGGCGACCGGGGCTCGGTTCCGCGCCGTGCGGGGACAGGGCATCGAGTCGACCGGCCTGCGCCGGCCGGGGCGGTCCGTCACCTCACTCGACGAGGCGATCGTCGGGATGTCGGGTCGACCGGCCGTGCACGGGGGCTGGAAGCAGTTCCGGGCGCTCGGAGCGTGTGCCCTCGACCTGTGCTCGGTGGCGACGGGGGGTCTCGACGGCTACGTCGACGTCGACGACGCCCACGGGGTGTGGGACTACCTGGGCGGGATGCTGGTCTGTGAAGAGGCTGGCATGGTGGTCGGCGACGCCGCCGGGCGTGAACTGTGTGTGCTCGACCACGGGGCGCGGCGGGCGCCGATCGCTGCGTCGACCCCGGAGCTGTTCACGCAACTGCGCGAGGCGTGGCCGTCGCTGGGGGAGTGAGCTCAGGCCGAGCAGGTGGCGGTGAGCGTGGCGTCGACCGGGTCGCCGTCGGGATCGTTGCGGTCGAGCAGCGCTGCGGCGGCGCTGAGGCCGTCGTCGTCGATGCCTCGCCACGTCGGGGGTTCCTCGCTCGACAGCCAGGCGTCCTCGGGGGCCGGGGTGGCGAGTTCGTTGTCGACGCCGACCGCGAGTTCGATCATCTTCTGGCCGGCGGTGACCGAGAACGGTCGGCCGTCGTGGATCCCGGTGCCGGCCACGACGAAGGTGTCGTCGGTGATCGTGCAGGTCGTCGGCACGAACCGGTAGGTGGCGTCGCCGACCGAGAGCGTGGCCCGGCCGTCGTCGGAGGCCGCGGGGGCGTTCGCCAAGACGCCTGCGGCGAGCAGGGCAAGAGCGGCCACAACGGCGAACCCGAACCACGGTCGGGACACCTGCTGGGCCGTACGACGAGCGGCGGCGGCTGGAGACATCTGGGGCGAGAGCACTCGGCGAGGGATGGCCGAGCCATCTCACTGTAGGAACGGGCCCCTGGGCGGCTGGTTGCCGTTTGGTGACAAGGAAGTGACGGTCGGAGCGGATCGTCGTCACCCTGACGCGCTGGGTGGGTGAGTTGCCTCAGGACGCGGCGTCACGACCCTGGTCGAGGCGTTGGAGCTGGTCACGTCGGGCGGGTCCGCCGGAACGGTCTGGGGTGTGGCAGCCGTCGCCGGTACGCTGCTCGGCCTCGGGCGTTTAGCTCAGTTGGCTAGAGCGTCGCGTTTACACCGCGCAGGTCGGGGGTTCGAGTCCCTCAACGCCCACGTCGTTCCCTCGCCGCTGGCGCCGCCGTCGGTGGGCTGGATCCCGCCTACACAACCAGTGCTGGACTGCGGCCAGGGGTCCGGAATTGCCGGTTCTGCGTGGGTCCGGACGCCATCCGTCGCCGCAATATGCGTGGCCCCAAGCCGGCGTTCTGGGGGGCAGGCAGCCAGAGCCACCGCAGGTGACGTAGCGTGAGTGATGTGACCGAGGAGCCGTGGTACCTATCGGTTGAGCCACGTGCTCCCGACGACAGGGAGCTGGCCGTCCTTCAATTCCTCGTCGGTCACGACTTCCCCGGTGCCGACGTGCTGCGGACGGACGTCGAGGTGATCCGGGTCAGGCCCTCTTGCGGCTGCGGCTGCGCGTCGATCGCGCTGATACCTCCAGGCGTCGACCCGCGGCTCGGGTCGGAGACCCCAGCAGCTCCGGCTCCTCTCGACATCACAGTGCTTCCACTCGATGGCCGGCCGTCGGGCGGCATGATCCTCTGGGTGGCGGACGGTCATCTGGCCGATCTCGAGGTGTACTCCGTTGAGGACCACCCGGCGCTAGGCATGCCAGACGTGCGACTGCTTGAGGTGCACATCGAGGGGTAGGCGAAGGCTCCGGCAGCCGGCAGGCTGCGATGGCCACTCGCCCGAACGCGCCGTCGGTGGGCGGCGCATATCGCGCGTGAGCGCAAACCACTCGACCCGATCCGAACGGCACGTCCTGCGCGTTCTTGGTGTCCGAGATCAGGTGGCTTCGATAACGGCGCCGTATCGCTGTTGGGCGGCTTGGGCTGAGGTGCCGAGGAGTTCGCCGATGCGCTGCCAGGAGACGCCCTTGGCTCGGGCGGCGGTGACGGCGTCGACGATCTGGCGCTCGCCTCGGGCTCGGGCGAGGGCGGCGCGTTCGAGGAGGTATTCCTCGACGGGACGCTCGTCGTCGGGTTCAGGTTCGTAGTCCTCGAAACGCTGAGCGAGTTCGTCGGCGTGGTCGAGGATTTCTTGGATGGATCGGGGCATCAGGTCTCCAGGAACTTCGGTCTAGCCGCCATGGCATGGACGATGAACTCGACACCCTCCGCTTCTGCCACACCGATCTCGAGCAGGCCAGCGGATCGGTCGGGGCCGATGAGCATGGTGAGGTCGTCGAGGCCGAGCACTCGGATCGGGTTGCGGTAGGCGTGGAGCATGTCTTCGTCGTCGATCCCGTGCTTTCGTGCGCTGGCCAAGATCACCGGATCCACACCTATCAACTTACCTTGATGCGGCTGTGGCGGGGTGATCGGCTCGGTTCTCCATCCATCCGAAGGAGAAACATCATGTCCCCATCCCATCGCAGCGAGACCGTCGGCCAGCTCGTCTTGGTCGACGTCGACCCCATCCGCCAGCAGGTCAACCGGGCGATCGCCGGGTTCCTGGCCGGCTGCTCAGGCGCCACACTGGAGGCCTACCGCCTGGACGTTCGCCAATGGGTCGGCTGGCTCTACACGGCCCACCTCGGTGTGTTCGATGTCGAGCGGGCCCACATCGAGCTGTACGCCCGATGGTGCGAGCCCGAGGGCAAAGCTCCGGCGACGATCGGCCGGCGGTTGTCGACGATCTGCGGGTTCTACAACTACTGCTCCCAGGAACGTCTCGTCGACCGCAACCCCGCTGCGCACGTGCGGCGGCCGAAGCAGAACTACGAATCGTCCACGCTGGGGCTGGATCGCAACGAGCTCGGCGCGTTCCTCGTCCAAGCCGGGCTCTCGGGCGGTCGGGACCACGCGCTGGCATGTCTGTTGGCGTTGAACGGGTTGCGGATCTCCGAAGCCCTCGGTGCCGACATCGACGACCTGGACGTCAACCGTGGTCACCGCACCTTGTTCATCCGCCGCAAGGGGGGCAAGACCGCGACCATTCCGCTGTCGCCACGGACCGCTCGGGCGCTCGATCTCTACATCGGCGAACGCGAGGTCGGGCCGATCTTCTTGAACCACGACGGCACGCGGCGCCTCGACCGCCACGCCTCAGCCCGGATCGTCCGGCGGCTCGCCAAGACCGCCGGGATCGACAAGCGGATCTCGCCACACTCACTGCAACACTCGTTCATCACCGCCGCCCTCGACGCCGGCGTCCCCCTCCGGGACGTCCAAGAAGCGGCATCCCACGCCGACCCCAGGACCACGATGCGCTACGACCGAGACCGAGGATCCCTCGACCGTCACGCCACCTACATCGTCTCCACCCTCGTCGCCGGCGCCAGCCGCTGACCACACCGAGCGGTCGCCGGCCAGTTCACGACGCTGCCGGCGACCCGCTCGGATACTGCCGGATCTGGGCTGCCGTAGTTTCGAGGGAGGCGGGGCACGCCGGACCGCCCGACCGTGGGCTCGGACCCCTCTCGCTCGAGGACCTCGACCCCGCGTCCCGTGCGCGGGTGGAGGCGAAGAGCCGGCGGCTCGTCGAGGAGCGAGGTCTGACCGGCGGCGGCGCAGCATCCAAGGCGTGAGGTTCGGGTCGCTCCGGCCTTCACAGGAGCGGGTGAGCGGTGTCGGCGTTCGTGAATGCCAGCAGTCCTGACGCGTTCAGCGTCGTGGGGGTGGTCGGCGGTCGATGCGCCATTCGACGACGAGGTCGTCGCCGTCGGGCAGTGCACGCCAGCGTCCGAGCATGGCGTCGAGCTCACGGTCGAGCGGCGTGGGTCGGCCGGCTCGCCAGGCAAAGTAGATGTCGTTGACCTTGGTCTCGGCGGCGTCGAGTTCGGCGAGGTGATCGGCGATGACGGCCTTGCCCTGCGGGGTGCGCTTCCGGCCGAGGGTTGCGAACGTGGCGCCGTGGGCGACACATCCCCAGAACCCGAACTCGAGGTCGAGGGCGTCCTCGATGACGTAGTGGTAGAGGTCGTGCGGGAGATCGCCGCCTGCCGCCATCGTGGGGCCGGGCACGATCGACCTGGGTGGGCGCACTGCGCTCCATGCACAGCCTCGCCCGATCCGTCGGAAGGCGATTCGCATCGTCCGTTGGGCCACGGTCTCGAACCTATGTGCTGCTCGGGGTGTCGTCACGCCGGATTCCGATGTCTCGAACCCGTGGCGGCGCGCAGCCAGCTGAGCTCGAGCAATGCAGGCCTCAGGTCTGTAGGTCGGCGCCCGTCACACCCTGCCGTACCACCGCCGGGGCGCGCCGATGGGCCCCGAGTGGGGCGGGGCAGCGGCTGAGGGTTCGAGCGGGGGTGCGGTGGCGTCAGGTGATGAGCGTGCCGTCGAACCGGATGAAGATCAGGTTCCCCTCGGCGTCCCAGCCGACGGTGAAGAAGCCGTCGTTCTTGAGGCCGTGATGGTTGGGGCACATCGGCGCACCGTTCGACAGGTTGGTCTCACCGCCGGACGCCCACTCGAGGAGATGGTCCATCTGGCATCGGTGCGCCGGGTGATCACAGCCGGGATAGACGCACCGACCGTGCTGCAGTGCCAGCAGCTGCTTCTGGATCGTCGAGAACAAGCGCCGGGAGCGGCCGGCGTCGATGATCACGCCCTCGCCGCTGGTGGTGACCGCCATGATGCGGCCATGGATCATCGCGGCGATCGCCGCCGCCGTGGGCACGGCGTGGCCCCGCCGGGTGCGAGTGCCGAAGCCCGGTCGGAGCAGATCGCCGAGCTCGCCCGGCGGCACGCGTTCGGCATCGTCGGTCTCGCCGAGCTCCCGGCGGAGCGCTCGCTCGAAGTGATCGCGGAGCGTCTCCTCACCGACCACCAACTGCACGAGCGGCTCGGGTCGCTGGGCTCCGGCACCCGTCGCGGCGCCGGCCATGAGGGCGTTGCAGAGCGCATCGAGGCGACGCTGCCGAGGCGTCCGCTCGGGGTCGCCGAGCGTCGCCGTTCCGAGCGGGTCGTCGGGGAAGTCCCCCGACCCGTCGGTT